>NZ_JAQSUV010000001.1:0-395 GCF_028649355.1 Acinetobacter sp. Gutcm_16
AGTCGGTAGAGCGACGGACTGTTAATCCGCAGGTCCCTGGTTCGAGCCCAGGTTGGAGAGCCACTATTCTTCCATAGCTCAGTCGGTAGAGCGACGGACTGTTAATCCGCAGGTCCCTGGTTCGAGCCCAGGTGGAAGAGCCAAGATTCTAAAAAGCCCAAGCATCGTGACTTGGGCTTTTTTTATCACTCATTGCTTTGATTCACACCCTATACCCTTCTGGTATACAGCTATGACATATCAAATTGTTTATAAAAAAAACATTTAATCTAAAATTCGATTTTTTTTAGAATTGTAACTTGACCGATGTGTAATTTTCTCTATACTGCATTTCAGATTCTCCAATAGCTCAGTCGGTAGAGCGACGGACTGTTAATCCGCAGGTCCCTGGTTCG
>NZ_JAQSUV010000002.1:0-397 GCF_028649355.1 Acinetobacter sp. Gutcm_16
GATGTGAGATATGACAGGAGTTGTATCTAAACACTGAAATACAAAGAAACCTCGACAGGATGTTGGGGTTTCTTTTTTATTGAACATATTAAAACTTAAATGAAACCTTGTTTTGGCATATTTTGCATGATCACGAGTTAACTATAGCCATTCTTTTCCAACGGATATAGATGGAATAGTTGTTAAAATTGCTCAGAATATATTCGGATACTTAGTTATAATCTCTTTTAGTGAGTAATAAATCATCAAATTTAAGTGAAAAACTAAATCTCTTAAGTGTTAACAGCTACCTTTTAGCTGCTTCTTCTTATTCTTCCTTATTTTAACCTTCCTTGCATAAAAAAATCCCCCTAACCGTTAAGTTAGGGGGATTTAGAATTAATGAGCTGGCGATGAC
>NZ_JAQSUV010000003.1:0-442 GCF_028649355.1 Acinetobacter sp. Gutcm_16
AGAAGGACATTCTTTACTGGGGCAATTTACAACGGCTCGTTTTAAAGAAAATGATGAACTGATCGCTGTAATTAATGAAAAACCTGTAGATGGACGTTATCAGGTCTATGCCATTCTGGATCCTAAATCAGGCTTATTGTATATGATCTATGAAATGGGTCGTTCAGTAAAAATGGGTTATAAAGCTATTATAAAGCAGGTATTCTATTTTTCTTTAACTTCATGGGTTGTTATTTCTTTTCTGTTGGTGCTGTTTTATTTGTTTGATTTTTCATATAACTCGAATACTTTCTTTAATTTAATTTCTTCGATTTTAATAATGTTGGTTATGTCAATTGTTTTTTCTGGTTTTATTAACTATTTTGGGTTTCGTAAATCCTATGAAAATTTTGGAACATTATCAGAGCAAATATTTGAAAAGCTAGGTTTTGAACACCCCAAA
>NZ_JAQSUV010000004.1:0-5441 GCF_028649355.1 Acinetobacter sp. Gutcm_16
AGGGGGATTTAGAATTAATGAGCTGGCGATGACTTACTCTCACATGGATAACTCCACACTACCATCAGCGCTAAGAGGTTTCACTTCTGAGTTCGGGAAGGGATCAGGTGGTTCACTCTTGCTATTGTCGCCAGCACAACTGTTTATGACTATTCGTTGGGTCTAACCTCAGAGCAGTGCTCTTCGTGCCTAACTTTCATCAAATGAGTTATTAACAGGTATATTTGAGTTGGATATTGTATCTAGCTTTATAACTAAATCAAGTTGTTTGCAGTGATTTGAACCACAACACCAACTGTTTGGGTGTTGTATAGTCAAGCCTCACGAGCAATTAGTATTGGTCAGCTTCACATATCACTAT
This sequence comes from Acinetobacter sp. Gutcm_16, assembly GCF_028649355.1. Classification (NCBI taxonomy): domain Bacteria; kingdom Pseudomonadati; phylum Pseudomonadota; class Gammaproteobacteria; order Moraxellales; family Moraxellaceae; genus Acinetobacter; species Acinetobacter sp. Gutcm_16. Next base: position 362 of record NZ_JAQSUV010000004.1, read on the forward strand.
GCTTCCACATCCAACCTATCAACGTCGTAGTCTTCAACGGCTCTTTAGAGGACATAAAGTCCTAGGGAAATCTTATCTTGAGGTAGGCTTCCCGCTTAGATGCTTTCAGCGGTTATCCCTTCCGAACATAGCTACCCGGCGATGCGACTGGCGTCACAACCGGTACACCAGAGGTTCGTCCACTCTGGTCCTCTCGTACTAGGAGCAGATCCTCTCAAATTTCCAACGCCCACGGTAGATAGGGACCGAACTGTCTCACGACGTTCTAAACCCAGCTCGCGTACCTCTTTAAATGGCGAACAGCCATACCCTTGGGACCTGCTTCAGCCCCAGGATGAGATGAGCCGACATCGAGGTGCCAAACACCGCCGTCGATATGAACTCTTGGGCGGTATCAGCCTGTTATCCCCAGAGTACCTTTTATCCGTTGAGCGATGGCCCTTCCATACAGAACCACCGGATCACTAAGACCTACTTTCGTACCTGCTCGACTTGTGGGTCTCGCAGTTAAGCGCGCTTTTGCCTTTATACTCTACGCGTGATTTCCGACCACGCTGAGCGCACCTTCGTACTCCTCCGTTACTCTTTAGGAGGAGACCGCCCCAGTCAAACTACCCACCAGACATGGTCCTCGTCCCGGATAACGGGACAGAGTTAGAACCTCAATATTACCAGGGTGGTATTTCAAGATTGGCTCCACCGAAACTAGCGTCTCGGTTTCAAAGCCTCCCACCTATCCTACACAAGTAAGATCAAAGTTCAATGTCAAGCTGCAGTAAAGGTTCACGGGGTCTTTCCGTCTAGCCGCGGGTACACCGCATCTTCACGGCGAATTCGATTTCACTGAGTCTCTGCTGGAGACAGCGCCCCCATCATTATGCCATTCGTGCAGGTCGGAACTTACCCGACAAGGAATTTCGCTACCTTAGGACCGTTATAGTTACGGCCGCCGTTTACTGGGGCTTCGATCAAGAGCTTCGCTTACGCTAACCCCATCAATTAACCTTCCAGCACCGGGCAGGCATCACACCCTATACGTCCACTTTCGTGTTTGCAGAGTGCTATGTTTTTAATAAACAGTTGCAGGGGCCTGGTTTCTGTGGCTGCCAATAGCTCAAGGAGTAAATCCTATCACCGTCGGCAGCGTACCTTCTCCCGAAGTTACGGTACCATTTTGCCTAGTTCCTTCAGCAGAGTTCTCTCAAGCGCTTTGGTCTACTCGACCTGACCACCTGTGTCGGTTTCGGGTACGATTCCTATGTAACTGAAGCTTAGAGACTTTTCCTGGAAGCATGGTATCAGCCACTTCACTGTACAAGTACAGCTTGCTATCAGTTCTCAGCATAGAGTACCCCGGATTTGCCTAAGATACATGCCTACAACCTTCCACCTGGACAACCAACGCCAGGCTGACTTAACCTTCTCCGTCCTCTCATCGCATTACATAGAAGTATTGGAATATTAACCAATTTCCCATCGACTACGCCTCTCGGCCTCGCCTTAGGGGTCGACTCACCCAGCCCCGATTAACGTTGGACTGGAACCCTTGGTCTTTCAGCGTGCGAGTTTTTCACTCGCATTGTCGTTACTCACGTCAGCATTCGCACTTCTGATACCTCCAGCATACTTCTCAATACACCTTCATCGGCTTACAGAACGCTCCCCTACCACTTGCAATAAATTGCAAATCCGCAGCTTCGGCATATAGTTTTAGCCCCGTTACATCTTCCGCGCAGGCCGACTCGACTAGTGAGCTATTACGCTTTCTTTAAAGGGTGGCTGCTTCTAAGCCAACCTCCTAGCTGTCTATGCCTTCCCACATCGTTTCCCACTTAACTATAATTTTGGGGCCTTAGCTGGCGGTCTGGATTGTTTTCCTCTTGACTACGGACGTTAGCACCCGCAGTCTGTCTCCCGGATAGTACTCATTGGTATTCGGAGTTTGCATCGGTTTGGTAAGTCGGGATGACCCCCTAGCCGAAACAGTGCTCTACCCCCAATGGTATTCGTCCGAGGCGCTACCTAAATAGCTTTCGGGGAGAACCAGCTATCACCGAGTTTGATTAGCCTTTCACCCCTATCCACAAGTCATCCCCTGGCTTTTCAACGACAGTGGGTTCGGTCCTCCAGTTAGTGTTACCCAACCTTCAACCTGCTCATGGATAGATCACCCGGTTTCGGGTCTACACCCAGCAACTAAACGCCCTATTAAGACTCGATTTCTCTACGGCTCCCCTATGCGGTTAACCTTGCTACTGAATGTAAGTCGCTGACCCATTATACAAAAGGTACGCAGTCACCGAACAAGTCGGCTCCCACTGCTTGTATGCATGCGGTTTCAGGATCTATTTCACTCCCCTCACAGGGGTTCTTTTCGCCTTTCCCTCACGGTACTGGTTCACTATCGGTCAGTCAGGAGTATTTAGCCTTGGAGGATGGTCCCCCCATATTCAGACAAGGTTTCACGTGCCCCGCCCTACTCGACATCATCATATAAGCCCTTTCGTGTACAGGACTATCACCCACTATGGTTGCACTTCCCAGAGCATTCCACTAGAACTTATATGACTTAATGGGCTTTTCCCCGTTCGCTCGCCGCTACTGAGGGAATCTCAATTGATTTCTTTTCCTAAGGGTACTGAGATGTTTCACTTCCCCTCGTTCGCCTCGTATGACTATGTATTCATCATACGATACCTGCCTTATGACAGGTGGGTTTCCCCATTCAGAAATCTCCGGATCACAGGATATTTGCCGCCTCCCCGGAGCTTATCGCAGGCTATTACGTCTTTCATCGCCTCTGACTGCCAAGGCATCCACCACATGCACTTAATTACTTGACTATACAACCCCAAACAGTCGTAGCACCTACAAGTAGTACTAAGACAGATCGATTACTCGATCATACAGTTTGTTGTTCTGTGTACTTAAACACTGTACAGCTTCAATTCAATTCACATACCAAAACGCTTGATTCAGTTAATTTCGCTAGTAACTCATTTCTTTAATCTTCATCAATCAGTAATAAATCACTGTTAATGTCGATCTTAAAAACGAGTATGAACAAATTATTTCAACTCAAATATATTCTGTTAATGATTTTTCCAGCCTTCGTCAGGTCAGGAAACTGCGATAAATCACAGAAGTTAATAAGCTTTAACTTACTAAGTTCTATAATCTATGGTGGAGACTAGGAGAGTCGAACTCCTGACCTCCTGCGTGCAAAGCAGGCGCTCTACCAACTAAGCTAAGTCCCCAGCTTATCAATAAGTCAATGTTTCTGTTTTCTGTATTCAGCATTTAACAATGCTTGTTAGTCAGATTTGGTGGGTCTGACAAGACTTGAACTTGTGACCCCACGCTTATCAAGCGTGTGCTCTAACCAACTGAGCTACAGACCCTCAGATACATCGTCATGAAGAACAACTTGTTGTGGATTCTTACCAATCGTCAATCTTTCGTTAAGGAGGTGATCCAGCCGCAGGTTCCCCTACGGCTACCTTGTTACGACTTCACCCCAGTCATCGGCCACACCGTGGTAAGCGTCCTCCTTGCGGTTAGACTACCTACTTCTGGTGCAACAAATTCCCATGGTGTGACGGGCGGTGTGTACAAGGCCCGGGAACGTATTCACCGCGGCATTCTGATCCGCGATTACTAGCGATTCCGACTTCATGGAGTCGAGTTGCAGACTCCAATCCGGACTACGATCGGCTTTTTGAGATTAGCATCCTATCGCTAGGTAGCAACCCTTTGTACCGACCATTGTAGCACGTGTGTAGCCCTGGTCGTAAGGGCCATGATGACTTGACGTCGTCCCCGCCTTCCTCCAGTTTGTCACTGGCAGTATCCTTAAAGTTCCCGGCTTAACCCGCTGGCAAATAAGGAAAAGGGTTGCGCTCGTTGCGGGACTTAACCCAACATCTCACGACACGAGCTGACGACAGCCATGCAGCACCTGTATGTAAGTTCCCGAAGGCACCAATCCATCTCTGGAAAGTTCTTACTATGTCAAGACCAGGTAAGGTTCTTCGCGTTGCATCGAATTAAACCACATGCTCCACCGCTTGTGCGGGCCCCCGTCAATTCATTTGAGTTTTAGTCTTGCGACCGTACTCCCCAGGCGGTCTACTTATCGCGTTAGCTGCGCCACTAAAGCCTCAAAGGCCCCAACGGCTAGTAGACATCGTTTACGGCATGGACTACCAGGGTATCTAATCCTGTTTGCTCCCCATGCTTTCGTACCTCAGCGTCAGTATTAGGCCAGATGGCTGCCTTCGCCATCGGTATTCCTCCAGATCTCTACGCATTTCACCGCTACACCTGGAATTCTACCATCCTCTCCCATACTCTAGCTTCCCAGTATCGAATGCAATTCCTAAGTTAAGCTCAGGGATTTCACATCCGACTTAAAAAGCCGCCTACGCACGCTTTACGCCCAGTAAATCCGATTAACGCTCGCACCCTCTGTATTACCGCGGCTGCTGGCACAGAGTTAGCCGGTGCTTATTCTGCGAGTAACGTCCACTATCCAAGGGTATTAATCTCGGTAGCCTCCTCCTCGCTTAAAGTGCTTTACAACCAAAAGGCCTTCTTCACACACGCGGCATGGCTGGATCAGGCTTTCGCCCATTGTCCAATATTCCCCACTGCTGCCTCCCGTAGGAGTCTGGGCCGTGTCTCAGTCCCAGTGTGGCGGATCATCCTCTCAGACCCGCTACAGATCGTCGCCTTGGTAGGCCTTTACCCCACCAACTAGCTAATCTGACTTAGGCTCATCTATTAGCGCAAGGTCCGAAGATCCCCTGCTTTCCCCCGTAGGGCGTATGCGGTATTAGCATTCCTTTCGGAATGTTGTCCCCCACTAATAGGCAGATTCCTAAGCATTACTCACCCGTCCGCCGCTAGGTCAGGTAGCAAGCTACCTTTCCCCGCTCGACTTGCATGTGTTAAGCCTGCCGCCAGCGTTCAATCTGAGCCATGATCAAACTCTTCAGTTAAAATCATTAGTAGCTTATGGCTACAAATCTTGGCTCATCAATTTTCTGACAAATATTTCTCAAATAAACTTCGAGTAATT
>NZ_JAQSUV010000005.1:0-514 GCF_028649355.1 Acinetobacter sp. Gutcm_16
GTTACTTACCAGTGCTCCTATACTAGTGATGGCAGGTAAAGCTAAAGATGGCATCACGTTTACGGGGAAAATAGAAGGACATTCTTTACTAGGGCAATTTACGACGGCTCGTTTTAAAGAAAATGATGAACTGATCGCTGTAATTAATGACAAGCCTGTAGATGGACGTTATCAAGTCTATGCCATTCTTGATCCTAAATCTGGTTTGCTTTATATGATTTATGAAATGGGACGTTCAGTAAAAATGGGCTATAAGGCTATTATGATGCAAACTTATTACTTCACCTTAATTACATGGGGAGTAATAGCAATTTTAATGCTACTGTTTTATATACTTAAGTTTTCTTATTCTTGGGATTCTTTTTTACGTCTAATTATATGGACATTTTGGGGGATTTTTGGAGTAGGTGCCTTAATGGGATTTGTAAACTATTTTGGCTATAAGAAGTCATATGAAAATTTTGGAACATTATCAGAGCAAATATTTGAAAAGCTAGGTTTTGAACACCCCAAA
>NZ_JAQSUV010000006.1:0-55080 GCF_028649355.1 Acinetobacter sp. Gutcm_16
CGTTCGTTTCCGTCTATCTCGTCGGTATGGGGTGCATTCTAGAGGATTTCTAAAGCTTTGCAACCCCCAAATTCACTTATTTGAAACGGGCGTTGGTTTTTTCTACAAAACTTAAGAAAAATCGTATTTTTCATCTATTTTTTGATCATATTTATCATTTTTTCTCTTATTTCTTTCAAGATGAGCATTGCATTTCCAATCTTTAAAAGTCTTTTAAGTTTAAAATTTAAGCCTTAACATTTATTTTTTCTTTAGGATGAGTCTTATCAATCTTCTAGCAACATTTTCAGACTTAAAATCGCCCAGTATTTATTTCATCTCTGTATTTTTGATAAATCATCTTTCTAAAGACGTAGTTCTTTTATATTTGATACATGCCTAAGCTGAAAAACTGCCACATCGCTACAAAGGCACCTAATTATTTAACAAGAATGGAGTGCTTAGTCTGTTTTTATTTCATTCGCATACATAGCAAAACCCTCTTCTATGCACATCTCAATCAAAATAATTCAAGACAGAGCTGAAATAACAGCCACGATAAAGCTTAATGATACAGAGCATCTGGATATAAGTAGAAAACGCTGTGCTATATACTGTAAGGTAATGACCATCTTTATTGAAAAGTCTGTTGCACCTAACTTTTATGACAACTCGTTATTTGTCTGCGAGAAACTGATTTTAAAAACTAAATTTTTGCCAATAAAAAAGGAAGAGATCTCTCCCAAAACCTCTTCCTCGGAGTTAGATCGTTATCTGATCCATAGATGTCATTATTGTAGTTATCTTAAAAAGCCCCTTAGGGAAGAGACTTGAAAACTGTGGAGAGTTATTCTTATTGCCCCTTCTAGCGATGTTAAAAACATCAACTAGACGTTGAAATCTTATACACACTCATTTTAAATTGCAATATTTTTGGAAAAAATTAAGCATTGTTTTTATAAGGTTTTTTTTGAATTTACTTATTTGATTTTTTTATAAAGATTAAAAAATACAAAGCAGGCCGAAGCCTGCTTTTATATCAATAACTTAAAGCATATATATGCACTGACTTAGTCTGTAAAAGTGACTTTCGCAATGGCTTTTTTACCCGACTGGATAATTAAAGTGACATTTTCTTTAACAGAGAAACTCATATCGACCACGTTCCAATCGACTTTGACCGCACCACGACCCACGGCATCTTTTGCCGCTGCAGCATTTGGGTTTAAGCCCGCTACGCGAAGAATTGTTGCAATAAACAACTCGCCACCAAATTCTGCACGTGAAATTGTCACTTCAGGTGTTCCTTCGGGTAACTCACCCTCAGTAATCAGATTGCCTGCACCTTTATGTGCATTTTCTGCCGCTTCTGCACCATGGAAACGCTCTACCAACTCAAGCGCAAGAATCTTTTTCACTTCTTGTGGATTACGCCCTTCAGCAATTTCGTTTAGCAGGACTTTAATGTCTTCAACGGATTTAAAGCTGAGTAAATCGAAATAGCGTTCAATTAATGCATCTGGCATCGAAAGGACTTTTTGATACATCGCGCCTGGTGCATCAAATACGCCAATATAGTTACCCAAAGACTTAGACATTTTGTTCACACCGTCTAAACCTTCAAGGATTGGTACAGTAATGCAGACTTGTGCTTCTTGATCATAACGACCTTGAAGTGTACGCCCCATCAATAAGTTAAAGGTTTGGTCTGTACCGCCTAATTCAACATCCGCCTCAAGGGCAATCGAGTCATAGCCTTGAACCAATGGATACAAAAACTCATGAATTGCAATCGGTTGATGGTTGTTATAACGCTTGGTGAAGTCATCACGCTCAAGCATACGTGCAACCGTTTGCTGTGAGGCCAATTGAATCAAGTCAGCAGCCGTTTTTTCGGCAAACCATTCAGAGTTAAAACGCACTTTGGTTTTATTTGGATCAAGAATTTTAAACACCTGTTCTTGATACGTTTTTGCATTTTCAAGCACTTGCTCACGCGACAATGGTGGGCGTGTTGCACTTTTTCCAGTCGGGTCACCGATCATCGCGGTGTAGTCCCCAATCAAGAAGGTCACGTCATGACCCAAGTCTTGGAAAGTTTTCAATTTATTAATTAAAACCGTATGCCCCAAGTGCAAGTCAGGCGCAGTCGGGTCAAAGCCCGCTTTAATTTTTAAAGGACGATTTTCTTTTAATTTCTTCAGAAGATCTTCTTCAGAAATAATTTCATGCGTGCCTCGTTGAATGAGAGCAAGTTGTTCTTCAGCCGGCAGGAAATTTGACATCACAAAACCCAAACACATCAGTTATTCAATTTGTGCGATATACTAACACTTTTTCAGCACATTGCAGGCTTTAGAATAATCATGACAGCGATCTATATTGGGGTAATGACCGGCACCAGCATGGATGGTGTTGATATTGTTGCTGCTTCTTTTGATCCATTGCAGCTTCACGCCACCCTCACTCTTTCTTTCGACCCAGATTTACGCGATGAACTGATGGCACTCACCTTGCCCGGTGACAACGAAATCGACCGTATGGGCAAGGCAGATGTGGCTTTAGCAAAGATGATTGGCGAAGGCATCAATCAACTGATTGAGCAAAGTCATTTAGATCGTAGTCAAATCAAAGCGATTGGCTCACATGGACAAACCATTCGCCACCGCCCAGAGCATGGCTTTACCCTGCAAATTGGTGACCCAAACATCATCACCGAAATCACCCAAATTCCTGTGATTTCAGATTTTCGACGTCGTGATATGGCCGCAGGTGGCCAAGGTGCCCCGCTGGTTCCTGCTTTTCACCAAGATATGTTTCAACATGAAAGTATTCATCGCGTCATCTTAAACCTAGGCGGCATCGCCAATGTCAGCATGTTGCCCGCAGGCCAACCTGATCAGGTCTACGGTTTTGATACAGGCCCAGCCAACATTTTAATGGACGCTTGGTGTGAACGCTTTACTGGACAGCCCTATGATGAAAATGGCAATTGGGCAGCTTATGGCCATCCGATTCGTAGCCTACTCGATCGCCTACAATCACATGAGTATTTTTCCAAAGAACCACCGAAAAGTACCGGCCGTGAAGACTTCAACCTCGAATGGCTAGATGAACAAATTGCAGACTGGCGCAATGACCTTGAATATGACGAGCTTGAAGATAGTCCTGAAAATGTTCAGGCCACCTTAATGAAGCTCACCACGCGCGCCATTAAAAAAGCCATCTATCGCTCCGATATGGATACCGGTGAAGTCTACGTCTGTGGTGGTGGTGCCTATAATTCACACCTTTTAGAACAATTACGTTGGCGCTTACGTAAGCACAATTGGTCTGTACAAACCACCTCCGCGATTGGCTTAGCCCCAACTTGGGTGGAAGCGACTGCCTTTGCTTGGTTGGCCATGCGCTTTATCCAACAACTCAGCGGCAACTTACCAACAGTGACAGGCGCACAAGGTAACCGTATTCTCGGAACGATTACCGCGGTTTAAACATCAAAGTGCTTCTGGTCTTTTAGACGCAACCCAAGCAAATCAAAAAAGCTAGTCTGGTGCATAACCAACTGGCTTTTTATCTATCTCAGCGATTTTTTGCTGTTAATGTTAACGCATCATCAACTTGGCATTTTCCTGCCGAAAGGCTTTTAAAATTTGCTGTCCGGCTCGTCCCGTCGGACTTAAACCTAAACGGATTTGTTCCTGTCGAATCGCTTGACGAGTTTTATCACCAATCAAACCATCCACCGCGCCAATATCATAGCCACGATTCAGTAAAAACTGCTGAATTTCACGACGTTCAGAACGTGAGGTGCCTGCATCATCGGTTGGCCAAGCTGTACTAAACCCACCTTGCCCTTGTAAACGGTCTGACAAATGCGCAATCGCTAATGCATAACTTTCTGCTGCGTTATAACTATAGATTGCATCAAAGTTTTTAAACACTAAAAATAGTGGACCATTTTCACCAGCAGGTGCCATCAACCCCGCTTGCGAGCTAGAAGATAAATTGCCTTGAATTAACGCTGAGCCATCTGCGCGTACCAAGCCATTCTGCACCCAGTAAGACAATGACTTCTTATTGCGACGACTTTCACCACTCAGAGAAATCGCTTGCGGATTTTTTACTTCAAAGCCCCAAGGCTGCCCAGTTTGCCAACCGCGTTTTTTGAGGAAATTGGCTGTTGATGCCAAAGCATCTGTAGTACTCGACACCAAATCACGGCGTCCATCACCATCAAAGTCGACGGCCAGCTCCTCATACGTCGATGGCATAAACTGGGTATGGCCAAACGCACCTGCCCACGAGCCTTTCAGTTGTGATTCAGTTAAATCGCCACGCTGTAAAATGCGCATCGCGGCAAAAAACTCTCCACGGAAATAGCTTTGACGGCGCCCTTCACAACTCAATGTGCCTAGCGCTTGTAATAATGGATATTTACCTGAAATATCGCCAAAATTACTTTCCACGCCCCACACGGCAACCACGGTCTCCGCAGGCACACCATACACTGCCGCAACACGATTCAACACTTCACGATGCTTCGCCAATTTTTGCTGACCCACAGCAACACGCTCATCATCCACCAATCCTGACAAATAATCCCAAATCGGCGTGGAAAATTCAGGTTGGTAATTTAATTTTTCAATCACAGAATAATCTGGCGTTAAATTTTGCGTGTAGCGATCATAACTAGAGGCAGACACACCATTCGCCATCGCTTGGCTTTTTAAGTTGGTAATACAGCTTTGAAATGAGTTCTGAGGGCTATAATCGGAAGTTACGACATTTGAACTGCCTGTAATTTTTTGACCATTAATAATGAGCTCAGCATTCGCCTGAGTCGCCGCTAAAAAAAATGAACCTAAAAGAAAAGCAAAACGGTGCATAAAATCCCTAATGATTCTTTATCTCTAAATTATGCTTTTTACCTTAACACTTTCGATTTCACTTTTCTGAATCAAAACGTAAATGAATATTCATTCTGGTTTAAATTCAAAACCATCTTTTAAATTTAAACCAAATTATCCACAGCACCACAAACCTCAACTTTTGAATTCAAAAACAATCTCTGACTCAGCAAGCACTTTAAATTCAATCATCTTGTTTTAAATTCATTTATCCACAAATTTTATTTAACACTAACAATCAACAACATATAGAGAATTAACCTTCAAAACCCAAACTCAACATTTTTAAATTCAAACTCTCAAATTCATTCAGCGGTCTTTAAATTTATTCTTTTGAATTTAAATTCAAAAAGCATCAACACTTTTGAATTTAAACATTCGATTTAAATTTAAAATGCACTTTTGAATTCAAAACACGCTTACAAAGATATCCACAGACCCAAGTTAACCGAGATTTCTGCTGTTTCAGCTTTTTTAGGTGAAAATCAGTGTCACATTCAATTATGGACTTTGTTTTAAACGTACTTCTCTGCACAAAACTCGCTTTATTTTGCTTTCAGTTTATTTTTCTATACCCTGATTTTATCTAAACGGATAAAAAACATGCAATTTATTTTAAATTTGATCCGATTAACGGTCACTTTTTTCGAAGAGGCGCAATCATGCCTGAATGAATCTAAATAAAAAAGCGACCACTCTTGTGATCGCCTTTTTTAACAACAACTGAAGCTTTAGATGGTCATATCTTCGCTCAGTGCCAATGGATTTGGTAAAATTTTCGCCAACTGACGACATAGCGTCGTGAGTTGAGCTGTATCATTCGGCATTAAAGTCAGGTGACCAATCTTACGACCTTCACGTTCTTCCTTATTATAAAGATGTAGATGTACACCTTCTAAGGCCAAGACTTGTTCAGACTGTGGATACTGACCAATAATATTGATCATGACCGTAGGGCGAACCACTTCAGTTGAACCCAAGGGTAAGCCTGCGACTGCACGAATATGATTTTCAAACTGAGAGCATACTGCGCCTTCAATCGACCAGTGTCCTGAGTTATGCACACGTGGCGCCATTTCATTGGCATACAAACCTTTGTCTGTGACAAACAGTTCTAAGGTCAACACGCCAACATAATTCAAATGATTCAATAGGCGAGTGATATAGTCTTGTGCAACGGGTTGTAAGTCCGCACTATTCGGTGCTGGGACAATCGAATGCGACAAAATACCATGATGGTGATGGTTTTCAGCCAATGGCCACGTTTTCACATCTCCATTTTGACCACGTACCGCAATGATCGAAACTTCACGCGAGAAGGTCACAAAGCTTTCTGCAATTAAACTTCCAGCAGGGCCTAATTCAGCCCATGCATGTTCAATTTGTTGTTCAGAGCGCAATACAAATTGACCTTTGCCATCATAGCCACCTGTGGCTGTCTTCAGCACAATCGGTAAACCTAGCTCAGCAACCGCAGCGCTTAAGCTTTCTAGTGAATCTACCGCTTTATAAGGTGCAACAGGAATCTCAAGCGCATCAAATAACGCTTTTTCAGACAAGCGATGCTGTGCAATGGCTAAAGCCTGACGCGGCGGATGCATATCTTTTTGCTTGGTCAAAACATCAACATCAGACAAAGGTGTATTTTCAAACTCAAGGCTGAAGACATCGGCACTAGCAATAAAGTCTTGTAAACCATTTTCAGTTTTGCTTGAAATCACGGTTCCTAAAGCCGCTGAAGGGCAGTCTGTACTCGCATCAAAGAACGTACATTGAATATTTAGTGGCAAAGCCGCTTGCGCCATCATGCGACCCAGCTGCCCACCACCAAAAATACCGATGGTTTTATTCATGAGGAATGCCCCGTATTAAGCTTGGCCTGGAATATTGTTGCTTGCGACTTTGTCGGTTTGTGCAGCACGGAAATCGGCTACATTTTTTGCAATTTCAGGACGTGTCAGACCTAAAATTTGCGCTGCCATAATCGCGGCATTGGTTGCACCTGCTGGACCAATTGCCAAAGTACCCACTGCAATACCTGCAGGCATTTGCACAATGGATAACAGTGAATCGACACCGTTTAAAATCGAAGACTTCACTGGCACACCCAGTACAGGCAAATCAGTTTTCGCCGCACACATTCCCGGTAAATGCGCCGCACCGCCTGCACCCGCAATAATCACTTGGATACCACGGTCACGTGCTTGTTCAGCATATTCAAAAAGACGATCTGGCGTACGGTGCGCAGACACAACTTCCGCTTCAAATGGGACACCAAGTTGCTTAAGCATATTGGCAGTGTGTTCGAGAGTGGCCCAATCTGATTGAGAACCCATGATAATTCCAACGAGAGGAGTGTCTTGTGAAGCGGCCGCATTCATTGCAATGTTTCCAGAGATAGTTAAGAGAGATAAATCTCGACTAGCGCCAAGCTTTAATAAGAGCCCCGTATTATAGACTGATTTTTCAGCTCTCCAAAATTTAACCGTGCAACTAAATGCAGATTTTTCTTGTTTTTTTATCGTGTAGCATAAAACTTAAATAAAAAGAGGACTGTAGCCTCATTTTTTGATTTATTGGCTGCGAAAAACAAAATACACACAACCAAATAAACACAGTCCTGCCCACAAATAATCGAGCTTAAAAGGCTGTTTGAATAAGAAAAGCATAAACGGTACAAAAACCAATAACGTCACTACTTCTTGGGTGATTTTCATTTCACCCATCGACCAGCCTTGCTGTGACAGCTTACGGGTCGCAGGAATCATAAAACTGTATTCCACCAACGCAATGAACCAGCTAAATAAAATGGCTTGCCAAAGCGGCACACCCGGCAAAAATTTTAAATGTCCATACCATGCAAGTGTCATAAAACAGTTGGCAATAATCAATAAAATAAAGGGCAGGGACATGAAGCAAGATCGCCGAATTCAGGAGCATTTTATTCTACGTTTTTTGCTAAAAAATTCAGCAAATATTGCACTTTTCAGCCGACTTTTTTACAAAATAAAAGCGTTGTTCAAGCCGCAGAATAATTAAACGATTAGATACAAGAATCACTATCTTTTCGCTAAGCGCCTTGCTATGGTTGCTTTCACATCGAATTAATCACGACAACAGCACCAACAATACGTGATGTGTCTATAAAAGCAGTGGAGTGAGGCGGAATGCATCTGCATATTTTGGGTATTTGTGGCACCTTTATGGGGTCTTTAGCGCTTTTAGCACGCGATCTTGGCCACACAGTGACGGGTTCGGATCTAAACGTTTATCCTCCTATGTCGACCCAGCTCGAAAATGCAGGCATTACCTTAATGCAAGGTTATGACCGCAGTCATTTGCAACCTCATCCTGATTTGGTCATCGTCGGCAATGCGATGAAACGCGGGATTGATGCCGTTGAATACATGCTCAATGAAGGCTTGCCATATATTTCAGGCCCACAATTTTTGGCCGATCATGTGCTCCAAGGCAAACACGTACTTGGCGTAGCAGGAACCCATGGTAAAACCACCACCACTACCATGTTGGCTTGGGTATTGGATCAGGCGGGTTTAGAGCCAGGTTTCCTAATTGGCGGTGTACCGTTAGGTTTTTCTGAAAGTGCACGTTTAGGTGCTGGTAAATACTTCTGTGTCGAAGCCGATGAATATGATTCTGCCTTTTTCGACAAACGTTCGAAGTTCGTGCATTACCATCCTAAAACAGCCATTTTAAATAACCTTGAATTTGACCATGCCGACATTTTTGATGATCTAGCAGCGATTCAAAAACAATTCCATCACTTGGTTCGTACCATTCCAAGTGAGGGTCGTATCATTGCTCCGATTACTGAAAGCAATATTGATGAAGTTTTAGAGCAAGGCTGTTGGACGCCTGTGGTTCGTACCTCTTTAGAGGCCCACGACAAGTCTGAATTGTATGCCGAACAACTCAGTGCTGATGGTTCACACTTTAAAGTACTCCAACACGGCGTGGTGAAAGGCACGGTGCAATGGAACATGACAGGGCAGCACAGCGTAGCCAATGCTTTGGCGACTATCGCTGCGGCTGAACACGTCGGCGTGAGCATTGAAACAGCGTGCGAAGCACTGTCTAACTTTGGTGGCGTGAAGCGCCGTATGGAGCTTTTAGGCACGGTGCGTGGCGTTGAAGTGTATGATGACTTTGCCCATCACCCAACCGCAATTGATACAACGCTAGAAGGCGCACGTAAGCGTTTAGGCGAACGTAAGTTGTGGGCAATTATTGAGCCTCGTTCAAATACCATGCGCATGGGAAGCCATAAGGATGGACTTGCGCACTCTGCACGTTTGGCCGATGAAGTGATTTGGTATCAACCAGAAGGTTTGGACTGGGACTTGCAACCTGTCATTGCGGCTGCACCCAACAAGGCCGTGGTCGCACGTACATTAGATGACATTATCCATACCATCGTCAGTGAAGCAGGCGAGGGCGATGCTGTCGTGATCATGTCTAATGGCGGCTTCGGTGGCTTACACCAAAAATTAATCAGTGCCCTAAACGCAGAATAAGCGGTACCCACTAGAAGAAAAAACCCGCATATGGCGGGTTTTTTACAAGCTTATCCAATTAAAAACCAGACATCGTACCCGTATATTCAAAGTCTTTTAGTTTTGCCCAACCTTGAACCGTGTCTCCCAAGCGTTTGCTGAAATACATGATCGAAACCCACTGTTCTTGGCCATCATCATAGGTGCTATAAGCAGTGATATGGTCATTTTTAATCATAAACAGATCTTTGATTTTACAAGCATTGCTCGGTGCTGAATGAAAATATACTCTGGTGGGAGCAATCACTTTCATGCCCCAACGTGGAATGATCTGAACTTCTTTTTGTTCGGCCTTTTCCTCAAGTTTTACACAATCTTCAGCATGCAATAAAGGGGCAACTGAACAGAATAGGGCAATAGATAAAAGCGTCTTCATATACTTTTTCACCATCATTCAGCGCTGCAAAACACAAAATAGAACTGTAATGGCAGCTATATCGATCTCATTTTAGCTTAACATTTAGAATTACGATGAATGGCGAACAATTAAGCCGCAACATCCTCAAAACTTTTCTCACGGCGAAACATCACATCGACATAAGAACAGGTCGGGATAATTTTCAGGTTTTTCTCACGTGAAAAATCAACCAGAGTATCCAACAGCAAACGCGCCACACCTTGACCCCGCAGTGAATCATCGACCCAAGTATGGTTGGCATCAATGGTTGTGTCATCCCGCCAAAGATAACTAATTTCAGCAATGCGCTGACCTTCTGCATTATTTAAAAAAAACTCACCTTTTTGATCACGATCTACATGTTGAAATTGCATAGCATACTCGTTGAATGGATTGATTTATCGTTCTCTATCTTAGTGGAATAAAACATCATGAATAGATGGATCTTTGTCGAATACCGATTTGGAAAAAGGGCACAAAGGTAAAATTTTCACACCCTTATCACGGGCAAAGTTAACCAAAACATCCAATAACTGACGTCCCACATGTTGCCCACGGAGCAACTCACTGACCCAAGTGTGATCAATGATAAATTTATCGTCCCCCGCCCAACTATAGGTCATTTCCGCCACACGCTCGTTTTCTTGCTCAACAAAAACTTCGCCTTTACTACCTATTTCTTGATGTTGAATTTTCATTATTATTCCTCTTTGGTTTACTGTTTTTTTTAGCTTGCCACAAATTGAAGCAAAATTTTGTCTCATTTATATTTCATCTACAATTTTCTTTAATATTTGCTCAAACCATAAAAATATGCGATGCTTAGCTCACTTTTGGATCAAATCCAAAACCAAATTTATGTTGAACAAGGGGAGTAGCCTCCTCCAAACGTGAAAAATCAATGCCATGCATAACTTTCACGTGTCAGATTATCGTCATTACACTTTGCAAAAAGTCGGTATCTGAGCATTTTAGCGCACAAAATACATACGCTAAAATGTAGGCAAGACCTTGATCATGTTGTCACAGATGTTTTATTTCATCTGGCAGCAGGTCAAGGTTTTTTTGTGGCCGATTGCTGGATGTGGAGGATTTCATGGAATCTATCGGCAATTTATGGCTATACCTTGCTTTTTTCGGCATTGTTACCGTGATGCTACTGATCGACTTTTTAGGCTTTAAACAAAAAGAAGGCCAAGAAGTTAAAATCAAAACAGCCGCGTTATGGAGTATTGCGTGGGTTTCCGTCGCATCACTCTTTGGTGCAGGTCTCTGGCTTTATCTACAACAAACTGCAGGTGTCACTGTGGCCAATACCAAGGTCATGGAGTATTTCGCAGGTTATTTACTTGAAAAATCTTTAGCTGTCGACAACGTCTTTGTCTGGCTGATGATCTTTGCTGCTTTTGCCATCCCACCTGCACTACAACGCCAATTATTGCTGTATGGTGTATTGGGCGCGATTATTCTACGTACCATCTTTATTTTTATTGGCGCGTGGTTTGTACAAGAGTTCTCATGGATTCTGTATATCTTCGGTGCGTTCTTGGTGTATACAGGTTTCAAATTCTTCAAAGGGCAAAACGAAGAAGAAACCAATATCGAAGACATGGCGATCTTAAAATGGTTGCGTAAACATATGCGGATTACCCCGCAAATGCATGGCAATAAGTTCTTTGTCCGTCAAAACGGGATGTTATGGGCAACGCCGCTGTTCTTGGTGTTGATTTTAGTTGAAGCGTCGGATGTAATTTTCGCAGTGGATTCCATTCCTGCAATTTTCGCGGTGACTTCTGATCCGTTTATTGTGTTGACTGCAAACTTAATGGCGATTTTGGGTCTACGTGCGATGTTCTTCTTGTTGTCTGGTGCAGCAACCAAGATGCATTATCTCCCATATGGTTTAGGTATTATCTTGGTGTTTATCGGCTTTAAGATGCTCATGCTGGATGTGTTCCACATGCCAATTTGGATTTCACTGGGCTTTATTGTGTTGGTGCTGACCATTACTGCGATCTTGTCGATTCGATACAGTAAGAAACATCATCAAACCACCCTCTAATGTTTTAAAAAGCCTTCCTCTGTGAAGGCTTTTTTTATGACCAAATTTTAGTATGCACAAGACTTAATCCTATGATTTTCTGTGCAAATGCACTGTACTTTATGCAAACAGCTCCCTATGATAAGCGGGCTTAAAACCCTTGGTTTTACCTGTAAAAATAAAAGAACCCGAAGGTTGCTCATCCATGCGTACCAAAAAATTAACTCTTGTTGTAGTGCCCGTTTTACTCACGGCATGTAGCGGTTCTAAAACCCTACAACAGGATGTTTACAATAACCAATACAACTGCTACCAAGACTGGCATTTTGAACTATGCGAACCTGCTAACGAAAATAGTGAATCGAGCTATAGTGGCTCTACTGGGGTTTATATCGGCCCACAATATTATAAGAACAACCGTAAAGTCCGTTACATGGGCCAAGTCTTGAAAGCTCGCGGACGTCATTCGACGGGCGCACCCAGAATCTCGACTCATGTTTTTAGCCATGCCAAATCCCAACCCATTCGTGGAGGCTTCGGCCGTGGCGGGGGCTCATTCGGAGGTTAATACATGAAACGAGTTCTACTGCCTGAGCGCGCAAACTGGCAACAAGCACATCAAGAGATTGGTTTTGACTACTACAACTTGCCGTCGCGGGATGGTTCAATGTATTGGTCAGAAGGGGTGGCTTATGAGTTTAGTCTCAAGCAAATTGAACAGCTAGAAGATGCCTCGAACGAATTACACCAGATGTGCCTTGAAGTGGCAGGGGATATGATTCAACGCGGTCATTATCCCGAATATTTTCAAATTCCCCCAGCAGCGATTCCTTTGATTGAGCACTCATGGAAAAACCAAGCGCCGATGCTGTATGGCCGTTTCGATTTTGCCTATGATGGTCAAGCCATCAAAATGCTAGAATACAATGCCGATACGCCAACGGGTTTACTCGAAGCCTCTGTTGCACAGTGGCACTGGATTGAACAGGTCGAAAATATTGCAAACCGTGATCAGTTCAATAGCATTCATGAAAAGCTGATTGAGCGGTGGAAACAGCTCTATCCTGCGCGTAGCCGTGTCCATTTCGCAGCCTGCCAAGAAGCAGGGCGTGAAGATTGGGGCAATTTAGAATACCTCATGGATACCGCTTTTCAGGCAGGCTTAAATGTCAGCGAACTGTCGATGGAAAATATCGGTTGGAATGGCACAGCCTTTGTCGATTTGCATCAGCAAGAGATTCAGCATTTATTTAAGCTGTATCCGTGGGAATGGATTTGGGAAGAAAATTTTTCACAGTTTCTCAAACCCGAAACTGAATGGATTGAACCGTGTTGGAAAATGCTGCTCTCCAATAAAGCCCTATTGATCGAGCTATGGAAACGCTTTCCAAATCATCCATTCTTGTTAGAAACCCATGCTTATGATGCCCACGCCCACTACGCAGGGAAATGGGTGCGTAAGCCCATCTTAGCGCGCGAAGGCGCAAATATTCATATCCTACAAAACAATGTCGATTGCGGCGCAGCCTCAGGTAGTTTTTACTTCGATGACTACGACAAATATGGTTATGTCATGCAGCGCTGGGTAAAAACTCCGTTGCATGAAGGCATGCTGCCCACCTTGGGACTTTGGATGGTCGGAGATGAATGTGCGGGGATGTCACTGCGTGAAGATGTGTTTGATGTGATTGGCAATGATGCGCATTTTGCTGCGCATTATTTTGTGGAATAAAGTGGCGCTCTAAATCACCTATTTAAAATAAGTGTCCAAAGATTAATGCGGGTCTGTTCAGGCGTTTTAGTAGGAGCACCATCACTTTTAGGTTATTCACGACAGAGTCTTATCTTTTTTAAGTTCGATACTGGGAGCTCAATTATTCTTTTGTTTCGCCAAATGAGAAGCGAAGCTTCGTAAGGAAAGCATTTGTCCTCCGCAAAACCTATTCACTTTCTATAATTAAAAAATTTGTGTTGCAAAAACAATCTATTCCAAACACTACGCAGGTTGCGGATGACGCTTCCGTGTATCAAATAAAGTTTAAATTGAAAAAGAAAATGCCTGTCAACTCTAAAACTGGCAGGCATACATTCGAAGACAATATTTTTTTCAAGCTTAAATGGTATGCGCTTTAACCCGCTTCATATAAGACACTAAACGCGTGAAAAACAAGATTTGCAGGAAGATGGTAAACAGTGAAATAGTCCATTCATACCAATCATCAAACGCTGTGCCTTCTAGATTAAATGCAAAATAAAGCCCCAATAACACTGCACCAAATACAACACCAGCCACAGTGGTTTGTACCAAAATGGGAAAAGACAACGCTGTGATTCGACCTAAGAAATGCTCACCCTCATCACCGCCATTGGCTTTGTAAGCGCTTTGAATCCCGATAAACATAATCAATAAAGTCAGAAGTCCCTCAATACCAATCACACGGACATCACCATAGGGCGAATACATGCCGTAGTAATACACCACTGAAACCAGTAACGCTGTGACTAAGTAATAATTTTTATAATGCTTTTTATCGAGGGTATTGCTAGATAATTCATGTGCTAATGCTTTGGTATTCCAAAAATACATGCCGGTCATTGTCTCTTATTTTATCAATGCCGACACTGTACTGATTCAGCATTTAAAGATAAAGACTTTCTCAACAAAATTTTGCGAATAGATTGAATCATTTAAGCTCAAAGCTTGTGCTTATGTATTGCATAAAAAATCATGATCTTATCGATGGCACAGGTACATGACTGGCCTCAAAACAGTTCAATTTTTTAGAAAATACCGCTCCAGTCTTTCATTTAAAATCTAGCGTTCACAACCCAAATAAAAACTTCAGTAAATAGCCGTGAAAAAAATCCAGTTTACGGTACAATCAATCGAAAAAAAGTCAAAACGCAGGTTTAAAATGTCTTCTGTAGTTGCAACGACGGCGGTTCGCGGTCGCTTCCTAGATATTCAGAATACGGTTGCCCAAGCGCGTGAAATTCACGACCAAGTGCGTTACGTAGAAGATGGTTTACTGATTAGCCAAAATGGCAAAATCCAATGGTTTGGATCTTGGCAGGAGGGGCAACAGCACCTTCCTGTTGGCGTCGAGGTTCAGCACTATCCAGAACAATTGATTGTGCCAGGTTTTATCGACACCCACATTCATTTTCCACAAACAGAAATGGTGGGGGCCTATGGTGAACAGCTACTCGAATGGCTCAATACCTATACCTTCCCAACTGAATTACAATTTTCAGATAAAGCCTATGCCGACCAGATTGCCCAATTCTTTGTGCAAGAACTGCTAAAAAATGGCACCACCACAGCCTTGGTCTTCTGTACTGTGCATAGCGAATCAGTCGATGCTTTATTTGAAGCAGCAGGGCAGCACCAGATGCGCCTGATCGCAGGTAAAGTTATGATGGACCGTCATGCACCTGAAGACCTGTGCGACACGCCTGACAGTGCTTATGCAGACTCTAAAGCACTGATTGAGAAATGGCATGGCAAGGGTCGTAACCTGTATGCGATTACGCCACGCTTTGCTCCAACCTCAACACCAGAGCAATTGGCTAAAGCAGGCCAGCTCAAAGCTGAATACCCAGATGTATATGTGCATACGCATTTAAGTGAAAATAAAAATGAAATCGCTTGGGTAAAAGACTTATTCCCTGAACAGCAAGGTTATCTCGATGTTTATCATCACTTTGGCTTAACCGGTTCGCATTCGGTCTTTGCCCACTGCGTGCACTTAGAAGATGCTGAGTGGGACTGCATGCACCAGACGGATTCAGCCATTGCTTTCTGTCCGACTTCCAACCTATTTTTAGGCAGTGGTTTATTTCCATTGAATAAGACTTGGGAAAAACAGGTAAAAGTTGGGCTGGGTACAGACATTGGTGCAGGAACCTCTTTTAACCAACTACAAACCCTCAATGAAGCTTATAAAGTGCAGCAGCTTCAGGGCGATAAACTGTCCGCATTTGAGTCGCTCTACCACGCTACGCTGGGCGGTGCCAAAGCTCTGAGCTTGGATGATAAACTCGGTAACTTTAATTTGGGCAAAGAAGCCGACTTTGTGGTGCTCGATCTCAAAGCAACTGCGTTGCAAGCATTACGTCAACAACGTGCAAAAGGGATTGAAGATGCGTTATTTGCCCTAATGACCATGGGTGATGACCGTAATATTCATGCGACTTATATTTTTGGTCAGAAAGCCTATGTGCAAAACTAAGTAGCAAATAGCGAAAATTTAAGCAGCTAATCGAGTTTTGAAACAACTTTGATTTTCGCCTCTAAACCAAGCTGCATCCCGCCTGCAATGAAATGATTACATTTCCAGCGGGCAAAAGGGGGTGCATCTCGTTTAGAGATATATTAAAATTAATACATATATAGAGGTGTTGCAGGTCAACGCCTTTTTTATTTTTGATTTTTTTTAATTTTTAGGTATCTACCCATGACCGTTCAAATGAGCGTAATGATTTCTACTGAAGAGATTCAAGCGAAAGTAAAAGAGCTTGGTGCACAAATCGATGCGCATTATGCAAACAGTGATAAGGAACTCGTACTGATTGGTTTATTACGTGGTTCAGTCATTTTCATGGCAGACTTATGTCGTACCATTTCAAAACCACATGAACTCGATTTCATGACGGTTTCGAGCTACGGCGGCGGTACGGTATCTTCACGTGATGTAAAAATTTTAAAAGATTTAGACGGTGAAATTCGCGGTAAAGATGTTTTGGTCATTGAAGACATCATCGACTCAGGCAACACCTTGAGCAAAGTATTAGAAATTTTAGAAACACGCTCTCCCAACTCAATTGAACTTTGCACCTTAGTCAGCAAACCTTCACGCCGTGAAATTGAACTCGATGTGAAGTTTTTAGGCTTCAATGTCGAAGATCGATTCATTGTGGGTTATGGCTTAGACTACGACCAAAAGTACCGTCATTTGCCATTTATTGGTGAAATTGGTCTTTAAGATCAATCGAGAAAAGAGTGGCCGAAGGCCACTTTTTTTTATTTTCACTATTACCTAAGTACATAAAACATACAGTTTTTAGCAGATTCGCTCTACTGCACAGTCGCATTATGCCCGATGATATTTTTGCACATGATGTAAAAACAAAGACATGATAAAAAAGGAGCTGGCTCATGTGGTCACTTATTGTTGCAATCGTGATTGGTTTTATTGCAGGTCTCATCGCACGTGCTATCCATCCTGGCGATGACAAAGCGGGATTTATTGTCACCACTTTACTGGGGATTGCAGGTTCTCTCGTAGCCACTTATGGTGGTCGTTTACTCGGTCTCTATAGTGAAGGCTCTGCCGCAGGCTTTATTGCTTCAGTTATTGGGGCGATTGTTATTTTATTCATCTACAACATGGTCACCAAAAAAACCTAAACGCAGCCATTAAAAAAAGCACCGTTTCAGGTGCTTTTTATCTGTATATTTGAACTCTTATAAGCCCAGTTCACGCCACATATTTTCAATGGTGGTTGAAGGTACAGCACCATTCACTTTAAAGCCGTTTGAGAAAATAACCACGGGCGTCCCTTGTAAACCCAGACTACGACCGAGTTGAATGTTGCGCTCAATTGGATTGGCACACGGTTTTTTCGACGTCGGTTGGGTCCCTTTCGCAATCAAATTTTTCCATGCGAGGGCAGGGTCTGCTTCACAAAACACTTGTTTCGACGGTGCAATCGATTGCGCCTTAATAGCATAAATAAATGTGTAGATGGTCACATCATTCAGTTTATTCAGTTCAGCCTCTAACTGCTTACAGTAAGGACAGTTTGGGTCTGAAAAAACCGCCAATTGGCGTTTGCCGTTGCCTTTAACGCTTTTAATGGCATCTTTTAGCGGCAGCTTGTTCCAATCAAGCGAGTTTTGTTGCACATATAAGGCAGCACTTAAATTTTTCTGATCTTTTAAGCGCACCATCGAACCTGCAATCACATGCTCAGCCGCTTCGCCTAAATACACAATTTCACCATCTAAAGATCCGCTATAAATGCCCGACATTTCTGTTTTTTGGATATTTTGAACATTAATATTTGGATAATTCTTTTTTAAGTTGGCTTGAACACTTTCTACGCTGGCCATACTCATGCTTGCAATTGCACTTGTGAGTAGTGCCAAACCCAGTTTTTTTATCATCACTTTTTGCTCTTTCAATCGGAGAACCACGGCGCTAGTGTAGAGCGTATTATTCAAGCATTGAATCATTTTTTCCACGGCTTTACCGAAACCCAACACGCCGTGCTTATGAACTGGCCAAAGTTTCACGTGGAACAGTTAGAGCCTTGCTATTAATTTCCACCGAGACATGAACAATTTCCTCATGAATCGAGAGCATTGCCCGCACGCGATCCGCAGTTAAGTCTACCGTCGTTTCTAAGGCCAAAATGCAGGAAAACTTGCCTTTGCCTACTTTCCAAACATGTAAATCGGTCAAGGTCGTCTGCGGTAGCTCTGCCAACACTTCGCGAATTTCATCCACCACATGATGATCCATTTCAGCATCTAACAAGGTTTTTCCCGTTTCTTGCATTAATCTCAGTGCCCATTTAGCCACCAGTATTGATCCTACGATCCCAAGAGCAGCATCGAGAAAATCCCAACCCAAATATTTACCAAAAATCAGCGCAATAATGGCAAAAATGGAAGTCACGGCATCTGCCACCACATGCATAAATGCAGCTTTCTGATTTAAATCATGATGATGGCTATGTACTTCTACTGCATGATCATGAGCGTGATGGTGATGGTGATGGTGATGGTGATGGTGACCATCGTGCAGCAACCATGCACAGATTAAATTCACCAATAAGCCTAAAATCGCAATTGGAATCGCTTCGTTATAATGAATTTGTACAGGCGAGAATAGACGCTGAATCGAGTGAAAAGCCATAAAACCCGCCACCACCATCAACAAAATAGCGCTGCTGTAACCTGCAAGAATTTCAATTTTCCATGTACCGAAACTAAAGCGCTGATCATGGGCATAATGCCGCGCAGCACGATAGGCAAAATAAGCCAAACCCAGTGCTAACATATGCGAACTCATATGCCAACCATCCGCCAACAAAGCCATTGATTGGAAAATCCATCCACCAATCACTTCTAATAACATCATGACTGCCGTTAAAATGGTCGCCATTAAAATCCGTTTTTGTGCCAGTGGATTACCGTCATCAAAATGATGCGTATGCTGACGTGATGGGGTATTTTGCATTTAAAATCATTCACCAATATACTCCCCCTTAGTATATTTATTTTTGGAGCAATGTGTTGAGTCATTTGCATGAAGATAAAAAAATTTTAAACCGTGTGAAACGCTTACAAGGACAGGTCAACGCCGTTGAACTCTCGATCACACATCCCGATGCCAGTTGTATCGACGTTTTACAGCAAGTCGCTGCTATTAAAGGCGCGGTCAATGGGCTGATGAATGAACTGGTTGAAGCACACTTACGCCATCATGTATTAGCACAAGCTGAACAGGTCAATGAAGAGGAGTTGGCTGAGTTCTTAAAACTGCTGAAACGCTATAGCTAAGTTTTATTGCGTTCTTTTTCAAGTTTTTAGTTGACCATTTTTTCCACAAACCGATACACTGTTGCACTCTATCCTTTTTCTCTTGGGCATCAAAATATTCTTGTTTTGACCGAGAGAGCCGCATGGCATTTGCATGACAACAAGCACTTCTTGGCGTCCATTTTGTATGGTCAGCCTCGCCTTAATGATGGGAACGATGGGGACTGCCTTAGCCAGTCCACTTTACCCGCTGTATCAAGCCTTATGGCATCTGGTGCCGAGTCAGATCACCTATATTTTTGTGGCTTATATGTTTGGTTGTCTCGCTACTTTACTGTTTCTTGGCCGGACCAGTAATAGCATTGGCTATTTACGCACCTTACAAGTAGGGTTGGTGTTTATTAGCATCGGGTTGGTGATTTCCGCTTATGCTTCTGATGCTCTCATTTTATCTTTGGGGCGCTTTATTATTGGTATTGCATCTGGTTTGATGACCACTTCGGCCTTACTGGGACTGATGTATACCGTGCCCAAAAGCCATCAACAGATTGCACCACAACTCAGTTCGATTATTACCGCAGTAGGCTTTGGCTTAGGCCCACTGATTGGTGGCCTGATAGCTCAATTTTCAGAATATCCGTTGGTCAGTCCTTATCTACCCGTTATTCTTGGCGCTGTACTGTGTTTCTTTGGTTTATTTTGGGTTGAGTCTCCTACGTTTACCTCACAGCCCTTTAGTATTGCCCCCAAGCTACTCCGACCAGAAGTGCAATATCATCAGTTGTTTTTGATCGTTGGATTTACCGCATTTAGTGCCTTTGCCGCGTTTAGTTTATTTGCATCCTTATCCCCGTCATTTGTGCGGGATATTTTGCCGTGGCACGGCCCCCTCATTAGCGGTTCAGCCATTACCAGTATTCTCATTATCTCTGCCGTGGTGCAGTATTTTGCTAGAAGTATTCCTGCTTATAAGTGCCTCAACTATGGCTTAATTACCTTGATTGCAAGCTTAGGCATTTTGGCGCTGTGTATGCTATTTCAACTGAGTGCATTTTTCTTTATCAGTGATTTTCTCGTTGGTGTCGGACATGGCCTGACCTTGATTGGTTCCTTTGGTCTCATTCATGCCATGACCAGCTTAGAGAATCGTGCTGCAGTGATGTCGACTTATCTTTTTATTGGTTATTTGGGTACGATTGTGCCCATTGTGGCCGTCGGATATCTGGCAGATCACTTTGGATTAAGTTTCGGGGTCATTAGCTTTTGCATTGCCATCGCTTTATTGTGTTTTTATCTGTGGTTTGCGCATAAAAGCAGTATACGTCTAGCTTCTGCATAGAAAGAGCGAAGTCAAAATCATTTGGATTTAGATCGTTCTTCAGATGCCATTTTTCAGTTGATCCTTGCTATAACTTAGGTTCTTTTCTTGTTGGCATGGGCTAAGTCCGTATGTTCATTTAAATACTGGCTTAAATGTTCTAAAAAATAGGACACTCTTGGTGAGTGCTCGAGCCGATCCATATAAATCGCATAGATATCGGCAGGGGGCGTCTCATAGTCCTGCAAAACTTGGACTAAACGACCACTTTTTAAATACTTGGCCACGTCCCATTCAGCACGCATTAAAATTCCATGACCATCGAGTGCCCAACCAATGGTGACTTGGCCATCATTGCTACTCAATTTTCCATGCACTTTAATGGTCTCTTCCTTATCCCCTTGAGTTAAACGCCAGTTCGCATATGCCGCATCATTTTGTCTTAACACAATGCATTGGTGCAGGGTCAGTTCGCGTGGCGTAAGTGGTGCCCCAGCGTGTGCCAAATAACGCGGAGAAGCACATAGAAGCCGTCGATTGGCCGCAATTTTTTTCGCAATTAGTCGTGAGTCCGGTACCTGTCCAAAGTGAATCGAGACATCAATCGCATCATTCGGCAGATGAATCGGGCGATCAGTCAGATGTAACTGGACTTCGATATCTGGAAATTTTCGCGCAAAGTCTGAAATCGCAGGAGCAATGTAGGTTCGACCAAAACCAAACGGTGCATTCACTCGCAGCAAGCCCTTAGGTGTGGTGCGACTGCGTGCCACTTGCTGTTCCATTTCTTCAATTTCTTTCAAGATTCGCGAAGCATTCTCAAAATAAATTTCGCCTTCATTGGTCAAACTGATGCGTCTGGTGGTCCGATTCAACAACCGAACCCCTAAACGCTCTTCCATTTGTGTCAGACGTCGTGATACGGCAGGGGGCGTTAAATTCAGCTCACGCGCTGTTGCAACCAGACTGCCCTGTTTTATTAGTAAACAAAAAAATGCTAATTCGGTATCTGAGCTCATGATTATTCAGTTTTTTGCAAGAGTGATTTAACTTTATATCGATTCATCGGTTTTGCAAAGTCTCTAATATCCCTATCACGTTACCCCCCAAACAACATATCTCACCCAAGCAAGGAAACTTAAGTGAGTCATAAAGTCCACCGTGTAAGGACAACGGTGCACAAACGGGGAGCTGTTTCGCCAAACTCGATTGCGGTGTGACTTCGACCCAATCGGGAGGTAATCGCTACTGATATGGAGATAAGCCATGGACATGGATATCGAGAAACGGACGCTACGCAAAATCACTTGGCGTATTGTGCCGTTTATCATGATTTTATATTTAATTGCCTATATTGATCGGGTCAATATTGGTTTTGCTGCCATTACCATGAAAGAAGATTTGGGCTTTACAGCTTCGATTCTCGGTTTTGGTGCAGGAATTTTCTTTTTGGGCTATTTCCTCTTTGAAGTTCCCTCCAACATTATTTTGCACAAAGTTGGCGCTCGCATTTGGATTGCACGGGTCATGGTGACTTGGGGCATTATTGCTGGCGGGATGGCCTTTGTCGAAAGCTCAACCAGCTTTTATGTTATGCGATTTTTACTCGGTGTCGCCGAAGCAGGCTTTTTCCCCGGCATTATTTTGTATTTAAGCTACTGGTTCCCTGCACGAAACCGAGCAGGGGTAATTGCCTTATTTATGGCTGCCGCCCCTATAGCCACAGCGATTGGTTCTCCTATTTCAGCAGCATTACTGGAAATGCACGGCATCATGGGCTTAGCAGGTTGGCAATGGATGTTCCTGATTGAAGCCATTCCTGCGGTGATCCTAGGCGTCGTAGTGTTTTTCTACATGACAGATCGACCTGAAAAAGCCGCGTGGTTAAAACCCGATGAGCGTGAATGGTTGGTTAAAACCATGCAAGCAGAAGATGCCAATAAGGGGGGGCAACAGCATCACAGTATTTTACGCGGACTCGCCAATCCACGTGTGCTTGCTCTAGCACTCATTTATTTCGGTACCTCAGCGGGGCTGTATACCCTTGGCATTTGGGCGCCTCAAATCATTAAGGAACTGGGTGTCAGCTCAATGACCGTCGGTCTATTGAACTCTATTCCTCCTATTATCTCTGTGGTTGCCATGATTCTGTGGTCACGCCATTCCGACAAAACCAATGAACGTACATGGCATGTGGCTTTGGCTTGTTTAACCGCAGCTGTGGGGCTCGCGATTGCAGCCAGTACTGGCAGTATGTTTGGCCTGATTGCAGCATTAACCATTGTCAACGTCGGCATCAGTTGCTCTAAACCACCACTGTGGAGTATGCCAACCATGTTTCTATCGGGTGCCGCAGCAGCGACAGGCATCGCAACCATTAACTCGATTGGGAACTTAGGTGGCTTTGCGGGTCCAGCCATGATCGGTTGGGTTAAAGACCAAACTGGAAGCTTTGCAGGCGGTTTGTATTTCGTCGCAGGTCTGCTGATTTTATCTACCGTCCTGACTCTCGTTTTAAGTTTTACTCAAAAAAACAAAGCCAATTCGGCTGAATTGAGTAATTCATGATCTTCATTTTTACCTTATTCGATATTCGAGCGAATTGAACGCTTAACAAGGAGCCTCCCATGGACAAAGAACTTGCCGTACAGTCCCTCACGGACACCATGGCCAAATTTACAGCCTATATTGGCAAACGTTTACCCAAAGATGTCAAAAGCAAACTGATTGAGCTGAAAACATTGGAAACCAACCCATTGGCCAAATCAATTTATGATTCAATGGATGAAAACCAAGAAGCAGCAGATCGACTAAACCGTCCCAGCTGCCAAGACACCGGCGTGATTCAATATTTTGTTGAAGCGGGTGCACATTTCCCACTGTTGGGCGAATTGCAGGAAATTTTACGTGAAGCGACCGAAGAGGCGACCCGTACAGGCCCCTTGCGCCACAATGCAGTTGAAACCTTTGATGAGAAAAACACAGGCACCAATACGGGCACTCAAATTCCGTGGCTAGACTGGCGCATCGTCCCTGAACAGGATACCTGTACCATCGATGTCTATATGGCAGGTGGCGGGTGTACCTTGCCAGGTGCAGCTAAAGTTTTGATGCCAGGTCAAGGCTACGAAGGTGTAGCTGAGTTCGTAATGGATGTGATTACCGAGCGTGGTGTGAATGCTTGCCCGCCATTACTGGTCGGTGTCGGGGTATCCACTTCAGTTGAAACCGCTGCACGCTTGTCCAAACTGGCCATTATGCGCCCTGTAGACTCAAGAAGTGATAACCCTCGTGCTGCACTGATGGAAGACTTGCTGGAACAAGGCTTGAATGAAATTGGCATTGGCCCACAGGGCTTAACAGGCAATAACAGCGTCATGGGCGTCAATATTGAGTCTTCGGCTCGTCACCCATCCACCATTGGCGTGGCAGTCAACACCGGTTGCTGGGCACACCGCCGTGGCAAAATTAAAATTAACCCTGATATGTCTTACGAAATTCTGTCACACGAAGGAGTTGTGCTATGAAAAAAGTACTGACCACCCCATTACGTGATGAAGACTTAGCCGATCTTAAAATTGGTGACGTGGTATATCTAACTGGACGTTTAGTTACTTGTCGTGATGTGGCACATCGCCGCTTAATTGAACAAGGTCGACAACTTCCCGTGAATTTAGAAGGCGGTGCGATTTTCCATGCCGGCCCCATCGTGCGTAAAAAGGATGATGGCGGTTTTGAAATGGTCTCCATTGGGCCCACCACCAGTATGCGTATGGAAAAATTTGAACGCGAATTTATCAAACAAACTGGGGTGAAACTGATTGTGGGTAAAGGTGGCATGGGCCCTGAGACTGTCGCAGGCTGTCAGGAGCACAAAGCAGTCCATGCGATTTTCCCTGGAGGATGTGCGGTACTGGCAGCCACTCAAGTCGAGGAAATTGAAGGCGCTGAATGGCAAGACCTCGGGATGCCTGAAACCTTATGGATTAACCGCGTCAAGGTATTTGGCCCACTGATCATCTCGATTGATACCCATGGCAATAATCTTATTCAGCAAAATAAAAACCAGTTCCAAGCCAAAAAGAAACCAGTGCTGGACCGGATTAGTAAAGAACTGAGTTTTATTAAATAGTGCTTTACAGACAGCACCTCAAACGATCCTGTTTGGTGTTGTCTATCTCTCTTTATTTTAACTCTAAGCCTGCATTTGGTCAGACACATCACAGCCAAATCAGGCATTTCTCTTCACTTGTGTCCCTATTCACCACAACGTCTCGACGTTTAATCCATACTTCTTTCAGCAGAATACGGACATTGCAATCGATGTAACGAGATCAAGCTCATGATGGATCATGTAACCATAAAAAAACCGCTCTATATTCCCTATGCAGCTCATTCACTTTTAGAACTGCCGTTGTTGAATAAAGGAGCTGCATTTTCAATACAAGAACGCAATACCTTCAATTTACACGGCCTAATTCCACACGTGATCGAAACCATTGAGGAACAAAGTCGCCGCTCCTATCAGCAGTATTTATCTTTTAATGATGACATCAACAAACATATCTATTTACGCAATATCCAAGATACCAACGAAACTCTGTTTTACCATCTGCTCAAACATCACTTAAGTGAAATGATGCCGATCATTTACACCCCAACTGTGGGTGAGGCCTGCCAACGTTTTTCCGATATTTATCGCCGACATCGTGGCATTTTTATTTCCTACCCAGATCGCGCGCATATTGATGAAATTCTACACAACGTGAACCGCAAAAATGTCAAAGTTATCGTGATGACCGATGGAGAGCGGATCTTAGGTCTTGGGGATCAAGGCATTGGCGGCATGGGGATTCCCATTGGTAAACTGTCGCTTTATACCGCCTGTGGAGGCATCAGTCCAGCCTATACTTTGCCTATTACGCTGGATGTTGGGACCAATAACCAACAGTTACGCAACGATCCGCTGTATTTGGGTTGGAACCACCCCCGTATTAGTGGCAATGAATACAATCAATTTATCGATGATGTGATTCGTGCCATTCAACGACGCTGGCCGAAAGCCCTGATTCAGTTTGAAGATTTTGCTCAACAAAATGCCATGCCTTTACTAACTACCTACCGTGAACAAATCTGTTGTTTTAATGATGATATTCAAGGTACGGCGGCTGTGGCGTTAGCTAGCCTGATTGCAGCATCTCATGTGGTGAAAAAGCAGGTCAAAGATCAAACGATTGTTATTTTAGGTGCAGGTTCAGCAGGCTGTGGTATTGCGGAACAAATTATTGCACAAATGAAAATTGAAGGGCTCAGCGACCTTGAAGCACGCTCACGTCTTTATTTGGTAGATCGCTTTGGTTTAATGACTGAACAGCAGCCCAACTTACTCGATTTTCAAAGCAAGTTGGCTCAGCCTTTGCGTGCCATTGAGACATGGGCAAATGTAGCGCCAGAGATTTCTCTGCTCGAAGTCATTCAACATGCCAAACCCACAGTATTAATCGGAGTTTCAGGACAAACTGGCTTATTTAGCGAAGAGATTATTCGCACACTGGCTGGAAACTGTGAGCGCCCGATCGTCTTTCCCTTGTCCAATCCCACTTCTCAGGTCGAAGCGCTCCCCGCAGATATTATTCAATGGACAGAGGGTAAAGCCTTAATCGCAACAGGCAGTCCATTTGCACCAGTACACCATCAGGGCCATATTTACCCCATTGCTCAGTGCAATAATGCTTATATTTTTCCTGGGGTTGGTCTAGGTGTCATTGCCGCAGGTGCGAAAAGCGTGACCGACCGAATGCTAATGGCAGCGAGTAATGCACTAGCCAGCTGTTCACCCATGCTGAAAAACCCAGACCATGATTTGCTGCCAAGTATTGATGCCATTCAGGACATCTCTAAAATTATCGCCTTGCAGGTGGGGCTTGCCGCGATACGGGAGGGGGTTGCCCCACTGATGGATCAAGCGAGCTTACAAAAAGCCATT
Organism: Acinetobacter sp. Gutcm_16; assembly: GCF_028649355.1. Lineage (NCBI taxonomy): Bacteria > Pseudomonadati > Pseudomonadota > Gammaproteobacteria > Moraxellales > Moraxellaceae > Acinetobacter > Acinetobacter sp. Gutcm_16. Next base: position 26,755 of record NZ_JAQSUV010000006.1, read on the forward strand.
GAGGCGCATATGTGGAAACCCGAGTATCGGGATTACCGACGAATTACCTTTTGATTGGCTTCTTACAGCATAGGAGTCTCATAAATTTTTGTGCCAAAGAGAAGCTCAATAGCAGCACTAGCCATCCTATGTATAAAAAAGCATCCAGCCTTTAAAACTGAGTGCTTTTTATATCCATCTTCCTAAATAGGCACGATGCTAAATGTCGGCATTATTTTCCAATACAGAACGATCCAAAAATTTTCCCAAGCAAATCATCCGCACTAAAATCCCCTGTAATTTCACCGAGGGCATTTTGCGCCAGACGTAGCGACTCTGCGACCAACTCACCTGCGTTATACACCACCAATTGTTCACGCGCTTCAGCAAGGTAAAGCTGAGTGCGTTTCATTGCGTCTAAATGGCGTGTACGTGCAATAAAGGTATCTTCTTCAGGCTGGAAGCCTGCATGCGCTGTAATCGCTTCTATGAGCGCTTGAACGCCAGTTTCTTGCTTTGCCGAAACCATAATATGACGGAAGCCGTTAAAGTCTTCGATATGCGATGTCGTTTTCATCAAATCACACTTATTGCCAATCAGCATTAAACGTTTCGGTTCAATATGCTCAGCAAAATATTCTTGCGCCAGTTTAAGTGGGTCTTCGCCTTGGCTTAAGTCATAAACCAAAAGTAACAGATCAGCTTGCTCAATTTCTTTAATGGCACGACGAATCCCTTCTTTTTCTACAATATCACCGGTTTCACGTAAACCAGCGGTATCGGTTAAGGTAATGGGTAAGCCATTCAGGGTAATTTTTTCATGTAAGACATCCCGCGTCGTACCTGCAATATCCGTCACAATGGCGCGTTCAATGCCTGCTAATGCATTGAGCAGTGATGACTTGCCCGCATTCGGTTTTCCTGCAATTACCACCTGTAAACCTTCACGCAGCAACTGTCCTTGACGAGCCGATTGTTGCACTTGATTCACAGCAGACGTAACGCCATCTAAAAGATTTAAAATTTTCCCGTCCGCGAGAAAATCAATTTCTTCTTCAGGAAAATCAATCGCAGCTTCCACATGCAAACGTAGATGAATCAATTGCTCCAACACGCGATTTACTTTAGTTGAAAATGCGCCTTGTAATGAACGTACTGCAGAACGAGCAGCCGCTTGAGACGTCGCGTCAATCAAGTCAGCGATTGCTTCAGCCTGTACCAAATCCAGTTTGCCATTTTCAAAAGCACGCATAGAAAACTCACCCGCTTTTGCTGCAATCGCACCGAGCTCCAACAAACGCCCCAGTAAAGCATTTTGAATGACAGGGCCACCGTGACCTTGCAACTCAACCACATCTTCACCAGTAAACGAGTTCGGGTTCGGAAAACAAAGCGCTAAGCCCTCATCCATCACCTCGCCAGACGCATCATAAAACTGGCGAAAACCAGCAAAACGCGCTTTCGGTAATTCTTTTTGAGTCAAGGCCTGTGCAATCTCATATGACTTGGGACCAGATAGGCGAATGACCCCCACACCACCACGCCCAGGTGGTGTTGCAATGGCAGCAATCGTGGTTCGGTTGTACATAACATTCACCTAAAAAATCTTAAAAGTCACACAATGAAAAATCCGCCTAAGATTACCATCTTAAGCGGATTTATTCAGCTTTTCGCGAAAAGTTGCCTCGATTAACTCGACGCACTTTCCTTATTCAAGCGGTCTTTTTCAACAGATTTGTTGATCAAAGTCTGCTGAATAATCGTGATACTGTTGTTGACAATCCAGTACAACACGAGACCCGCAGGGAAGAACAACATAAAGACTGTGAAAACAATCGGCATGATTTTGAAAACTTTCGCTTGCATTGGATCAGCCGGTTGTGGATTTAAAGACTGCTGAATGAACATCGTTGCGCCCATTAGCAGCGGTAAAATAAACCACGGATCCATCGCTGACAAATCTTGAATCCAAAGTAACCATGGCGCATGACGAAGCTCAACAGACTCCATCAACACCCAGTACAACGCAAGGAAGATTGGCATTTGTAATAACAATGGCAAACAACCCGCAAGCGGATTGACTTGTTCACGTTTATACAGTGCCATCATTTCTTGAGAGAAGCGCATACGGTCTTCACCGAACTCTTCTTTCATACGCTGCATTTCAGGTGCAATAACACGCATTTTCGCCATTGAGCGATAGCTCTTAGACGACAATGGCCAAAGAATCAGTTTCACCAAGACCGTTAACAAAATAATTGCCCAGCCCCAGTTACCCACTAAACCGTGGAAGAACTCAAGACCCAAGAACAATAATTTCGCAATTGGCCATAACCAACCGTAATCAACAGTTTGGTTTAAACCTGTTGCAAGCTCTTTTAACTCAGATTGAACTTTAGGACCTGAATAGAAAGTCGCATCAATCTCAGCCACTGTACCGGCAGGCACAGTAATCGTCGGCGAAGTAAAACCAATGATATTCATATCATCCGTTGACTTACGCGACTCTAATTTCGCGACATAAGGTTGACCATTAGCTTGCGTCAATTTTAAGTCACCAGGAATCCAAGCACTCACAAAGTAGTGCTGAACCATAGCAACCCAGCCGCCTTTCGCTTCAACATTCAATTTTTCTTCATTGAAGTTAGCAAATTTAAGCTTGTTATAATGTTCTTCAGGCGAACCCCAAGCACCACCTAAGAAAGTGCCCAGCGTGAAAATACCTTGATCCGATTTGCCTGGATCATCAGAGTTGTCACGTTTGAGTTGACCAAACATTTGACCCTGCCAGTTTTGACCACTGCGGTTCACCACTTTATGGTTCACAACAACAGGATATTCACCTTGCTTAAAGGTAAAGGTTTTAATGATTTCCACACCATCAGCTGTTTTCAGTACCATCGGTACGGTTAACACTTTGATGCTTTTTCCATCTTCAGTTTGAACCGCTTTGGCATCATTTAATGTATAAGCAGATTTTTCAATCTCATACATTGGACGACCGCTACGGTTACTGTCTGGACCATTAAGACCAATTAAACCAGACTGCGCCACATAAGTACGTTTTGCATCACTTTCAAGCATGACAAATGCTTCGTTACTGTCTTTGCTCTTGTCATGGTTTAACAATTCAATACGAACAATATCACCACCTTTAGGATTAATCCAAAGATGATAAAGGTCAGTTTGTACTGAAATAAGCTGTTGATTTACAGATGCTTTTGCTTCTGTAGCTGGTTGCTGAGTCGCGATATTTGCTTGTGGCATATCAGACGCTGCTGAAGCCGTTTGAGCATTTGGCAAATCTGCAGATACTTCATGTGAAACTGCTGCAGCCTGTTGTGGCTGTGGCTGAGTCTCAGCATGTCCATAATCTTTTTGCCAAGCCAAAATGAGCAAATAAGCGACAACAAACATGGCCCCGAGAATGGCAAACCTGGCCCATTGTTGCATATCGATTACCCCAAGTGGTTAGAGTGATTTTGGTTCAAGAAACAATCACGAAAGGGTACAGCAACCAGATGCTTTTGAGAATCTATTTGCTGAAAAGAGATAAAACGAATCCTTTTGTTTGGAACAGGGTCATACCCCGATCCACCCCAAGGATGACAACGGCAAATACGTTTAGTAGCCAACCACACACCACGCACAGCACCATGTGTATGGACTGCTTCCAATGAATATTGAGAACATGTAGGGATATAACGACAACGCGGTCCAAGTAAAGGACTAATCGCAATTTGATAAAATCGAATTAACCAATGCAGTAACCGGACCATTGGCCATCTCTACTTTTGCAGGGAGGGAGCTATTTTTTGATGCTTTTTGGCAAGACGTTGTAATTTTTGCCAAGCAAATTGTAATTGCTGGTGCAACTCTGCATTAGGCACTGTTTCTATCCCCATTTTAGGCATAACCACAATATCTAAAGTTAATTGCTGTTGATGCAAGCGAAAACTTTCGCGAGCCAAACGTTTTACTCTATTTCTTTCGTGTGCACGACGCACTTTCTTTTTAGCAACAACAATACCCAAACGACTTTGAGGTTGTTCGGTCAGTTTTGCTAGAAATAAGAAATGGGGCTGATGCACTTTAAAAAGCGCACCATCGAAGACACTTTTATAATCGGCAGCACAGCGAATACGAACCTCTGTGCTGAAGCCATAAAGTGTAGTCATAACACCCAAAATCGTTTAAGCGTTAACTATTGATTAAACAGTTAAGCTGTGACGACCTTTTGCACGACGACGAGCTAATACTTGGCGACCAGCTTTAGTAGCCATACGAGCACGGAAACCATGAACGCGCTTACGCTTTAATTCAGATGGTTGGAATGTACGTTTCATATCGAAACTCCAAAAATGATCATTCAATGAAGGTTCGCGAGTTTAGTGTTCATTGCTTGAGCTGTCAATGGAAAACCGATTTTCTTGTGAAATTAAGCCTTTTTATTTGTAACAGCAGCTTGAACTTGCTCTTTTCTCGAAAACATTTAAACAACTGCACTTTTTTCTTATACACAACCTAGATTATTGTTTATTAAAGTGATATAAGTTACCAACAAGATTACCCACACAATTATCCACAAGTCTTTAAATTCACTTGCTGTGCATGTTTTTAAATTTAAATTCATTTTGGATCTCCAGTTATCCCCAGAAAACAGGTCTCTTATAAATAAATTCAAATTTATAAATTTAAATTTATTACTATTAGGGCGGTCTTTTTCTGTGGAAATGACGATTTTTTAATTATAAAACAATAAAATATGGTGTGGATAAGATTGTTTTTATAAAATTAATAGTTTGTGGATAACTTTATGCTATATTCTATCCACAGTTTGCGGATAAACTTATCCACACCAGTATTTGAATTTAAATTTATTTTCATAAGCAGGCTTTTTGAGCAATATCTGCAGAATTTTCCATGACAGATGTGGATAACTTGGTTAGAATGGCGACCCGCTTCGGTGGGTACATAGTGTTTTTATTAATTATCGATGGAATGAATAGGGGTTTCACATGCTTTGGACGGACTGCTTAACTCGCTTGCGACAAGAGCTATCTGGGAATGTCTTTACAATGTGGATACGCCCTTTAGTTGCAGAAGAGTTAAATGACACACTACGTCTTTATGCTCCCAATCCCTATTGGACACGTTACATTCAAGAACATCACCTAGAATTGATTACAATTTTAGTGGAGCAGCTCTCTGAAGGGCGTGTACGTAAAGTTGAAATTTTAGTCGATTCACGTCCAGGTGCAATTTTATCCGCGAGTGAGCAACCTGCAACGACGACTGCTGCTTTAGAGTCTGCTCCAGCACCTGTTGTACGTCCGAAAAAAGAAAAAGAAGAAGGTAATTCTAAAAACAACCGTAAACGTCAGTTAAATCCCTTATTTTCCTTCTCACTTTTTGTGGAAGGTCGTTCAAACCAAATGGCTGCTGAAACATGTCGTAAGGTTTTAACCCAGTTAGGTGCTTCTCAGCACAATCCCTTATTTTTATATGGCCCCACTGGTTTAGGTAAAACACACTTAATGCAAGCAGTGGGGAATGCCTTGTTGCAAGCCAAACCCAATGCACGTGTCATGTATATGACGGCAGAGAGCTTTGTTCAAGATTTTGTTAGTTCTTTACAACAAGGCAAAGTGGAAGAATTTAAGAAAAATTGTCGATCGTTAGATCTATTGTTGGTCGATGATATTCATTTACTGGCGGGTAAAGAGGCGAGTTTAGTTGAGTTTTTCTATACTTTTAACGCACTTTTAGACGAATCTAAGCAAATTATTCTGACTTCAGATCGCTATCCAAAAGAATTAACGGAATTGGATCCACGTTTGGTTTCACGCTTTTCTTGGGGTTTGTCTGTTGGGGTTGAGCCACCTGATATTGAAACCCGTATTGAAATTTTGCTGAAAAAAGCAGAAAGCAATGATGTGGAATTACCGAGAAACTGTGCGTTATTTATTGCGCAACAAGTGGTTGCAAACGTACGTGAATTGGAAGGTGCACTGAATAAAGTGGTGGCCATTTCACGTTTTAAGGGTACAGCTATTGATTTGGATGTTGTGCGTGAGTCATTAAAAGACGTCTTGGCCATTCGTGCACGAACCATCAGTACTGAAAATATTCAACGTGTGGTGAGTGAGTACTTTAGAATCCCACTCAAAGAGTTGGTTGGGCCTAAACGTACCCGTATTTATGCTCGTCCGCGCCAATTGGCAATGGGTTTGGCACGTGAGCTAACGGGAGATAGTTTCCCTGAAATTGGTATGGCTTTTGGCGGCCGAGATCACAGTACCGTCATGCATGCTTGTGAAAAAGTTTTAAGTCTGCGCGATGAAGATCCGATCTTCAATGAGGACTATAAAAACTTGCAACGTTTGCTGCAAAGTTAAGCAAAATTGCTCAAATTCTATTCTTGCAATGCGGCATGTTCTGCCGCATAGTACACTGCTAAAAACACATTTATTTATTATTTTATCTTCAGTTTTTCGAGGAATGTATCGTGCGTTTAAAAATCGCGAAAGAAAGCTTACTTAATGTTCTATCACATGTCGTAGGAGCGGTTGAACGTCGCCATACTTTAAATATTCTCTCAAATGTTAAAGTACAAGTAAGCCAAGCGTCGTTGACGATCACAGGTTCAGACTTAGAAGTCGAATTGGTTGCAAGTACCCCTCTTGCAGAAGGGGCGTGTTTACAAGCGGGTGAAACCACGGTTCCTGCACGTAAGTTGATGGATATTTGTAAATCTTTACCGACTGCTGCACTGATAGACTTACAAATTACTGAAGATCAACGTTGTATTTTAAAGTCTGGTAATAGCCGTTTTGTGTTGGGGACTTTACCGGCTGAAGATTACCCGTTATTGACCACAGAGAACACGCAAGGCACGCAAGTTGCGGTGACACAGCGTGAATTAAAGCGCCTATTTGAAAAAACTGCATTTGCTATGGCTGTGCAGGATGTGCGTTTTTATCTCACGGGAACCTTGCTTGAAATTGATAATAATCAATTGCGTGCAGTGACCACAGACGGCCACCGCTTAGCTCTGTGTGAAACTGTTGCTAGCTCAAATGCTACTCAATTGATTCAAGCGATTGTTCCACGTAAAGCGGTGGGTGAACTACAGCGTTTATTGAGCATTGAAGATGAACAATTGGCGTTGTTGATTGGTCGTGAACTATTGAATGTGACCATTTCTATTGCCAGCCGTGACAAAGAACAAGGGGATACAACGGTTCGTTTCACCACTAAACTGATTGACGGTAAATTCCCTGATTATCGTCGTGTGATTCCACGTGGTGGGGATAAAAATGTGTTAATTGCACATGATGTCTTTAAGCAATCTTTACAACGTGTTTCGATTTTAAGTAATGAAAAACTACGTGGTGTGTTCTTAAACTTTGCCGCAGATACTTTGCAGCTACGTGCCAATAACCCAGAGCAAGACGAAGCCGTAGAAGATTTGGCGATTCAATATAATAATGCGCCAATGGAAATGTCTTTTAATGCCCAATACATATTGGAAGTCTTAGGCGCATTGGATGGTGATGATGTGTCAATGACGATGACCGAAGCAAATCAATCGGTTCTAGTGCAAGATCCAGCTCATCAAGATCAGACCTATGTGGTCATGCCAATGCGTGTTTAAGCCCTAGGTTCAGGCATGCAAATCACGCGTTTAAACATCGAACGTGTTCGAAATCTCAGAACGGTTGCTCTCCATGGATTGCAACCGTTTAATGTTTTTTATGGACAAAATGGTTCAGGTAAAACCTCAATTTTAGAAGCCATTCATCTGTTGGCGACAGGACGTTCCTTTCGGACCCATATTCCGAAACACTATATTCAAACCGATACCCACGACGCGATTGTCTTTGCCCAATCCAGTTCTGAAAAAATTGGGATGCAAAAGCTGTTGTCTGGTGAACAGCTCATCAAGGTCAATGGCGACAACATTGCCACTCAAGGTCAGTTGGCTAAGATTCTTCCTTTACAACTGATTGATCCGCAAAGTACCGATATTATTGATCATGGTGCTAAGCCTAGACGGCAACTATTAGATTGGCTGATGTTCCACGTGGAACCTGAGTTTTATCATGCATGGCAATATTATTCACGAGCATTAAAACAGCGTAATAGTTTACTAAAAACACGACGGAATCTAAGTCTGGCAGATTTGGAGCCGTGGAACAAAATGCTCAGTGATTATGGGGAAATGCTGCATTCGCAGCGCGTCAGCATTGTGGAGCAGTGGAAGGGCTTTTTTGAGCAAGATTTAAAACACCTGCTGCCAGATATCGAGGTTCAGTTAGAATATAGCCCTGGCTTTCATACCGAGTTAGGGTTACTGAATGACCTGCAAAGTCATCATCAAAAAGACCTTGAACGGCGATATACCGAGTATGGTCCACACAAGGCAGATTTGCGTTTAAAAACAAGCCTTGGCGATGCCGATGTCGTGCTGTCACGTGGACAAAAAAAGCTGTTAATCATAGCCTTAAAACTGTCACAGATTGCAATGCTACATGCTTGTAATAAGGAAACTGTGGTATTATTAGATGATCTGACAGCAGAATTAGATTTAACAGCACAACAACGTTTAATTGAGCGATTGAGCCAACTGGGTAGTCAAGTTTTTATTACCACTTTAGAGTATGAATCAGTCAAAAATCACTTACATGATTTATCTATTTCTTATCAATTATTCTGTGTTGAAAACGGTCAAGTTCAAGTTGTCGCACAATGATTTTAGATTTTACCCATCACGGGATAGACCTATTTTTCGCTAGGGAGAAACCATGAGTTCAGAAGATCAACAAGCTGCTTCTCAAACGGAACAAACCACAGAAAAAGCTTATGATTCCTCTAGTATCAAAGTATTACGTGGATTGGATGCAGTACGTAAACGTCCGGGTATGTATATTGGTGATACGGATGATGGTTCGGGCTTACACCATATGGTGTTTGAGGTGGTGGATAATGCGATCGATGAGGCGCTTGCAGGTCACTGTGATGAAATTTTGGTGACGATTCACGAAGATGAATCTGTAAGCGTATCGGACAATGGGCGCGGTATTCCGACCGATATTCACCCTGAAGAAGGGGTTTCTGCCGCAGAAGTGATTTTAACCATTCTGCACGCAGGTGGTAAGTTTGATGACAATAGCTACAAGGTTTCAGGTGGTCTACATGGTGTAGGCGTATCTGTAGTGAATGCCTTGTCACGTAAGTTGGAACTGACGATTCATCGTGCAGGTCATATTCATCAACAAGAATATAAACACGGTGATCCTGTTTACCCATTGACTGTTGTGGGGGATACGGATACCACAGGGACAACTGTCCGTTTTTGGCCAAGTGCTGAAACTTTTAGCCAAACCATTTTCAATGTTGATATTTTGGCACGTCGTTTACGTGAATTGTCTTTCTTAAACGCGGGCGTGCGCATTGTTTTGCGTGACGAGCGTATTCATGCAGAACATGTGTTTGACTACGAAGGCGGTCTGTCTGAGTTTGTGAAATATATTAACCAAGGCAAAACCCATCTGAATGACATTTTCCATTTCACCGTACAGGCTGAAAATGGCATTGGTGTTGAAGTGGCGTTGCAGTGGAATGATACCTATCAAGAAAACGTACGTTGCTTTACCAACAACATTCCACAAAAAGATGGTGGAACGCATTTAGCAGGTTTCCGTGCGGCATTAACGCGTGGTCTAAACAGCTACATGGAAAACGAAAACTTACTCAAAAAAGAGAAAGTAGCGGTTTCTGGTGATGATGCACGTGAAGGTTTAACTGCGATTGTTTCAGTGAAAGTGCCTGATCCGAAATTCTCTTCACAAACTAAAGAAAAGTTGGTTTCAAGTGAAGTGAAACCTGCGGTTGAACAGGCAATGAATAAATCATTCTCTGAATATTTGCTTGAAAACCCGCAAGCTGCAAAATCAATTGCAGGCAAAATCATTGATGCGGCTCGTGCTCGTGATGCAGCACGTAAAGCGCGTGAAATGACGCGTCGTAAAAGTGCATTAGACATTGCAGGCTTACCAGGTAAACTCGCAGATTGCCAAGAAAAAGATCCAGCATTGTCTGAATTGTATCTAGTCGAGGGTGACTCTGCAGGCGGTTCAGCTAAGCAAGGTCGTAACCGTAAGATGCAAGCGATTTTACCGTTGAAAGGTAAAATCCTAAACGTAGAACGTGCGCGTTTTGACAAGATGATTTCATCTCAAGAGGTTGGCACGCTGATTACGGCATTGGGTTGTGGTATTGGTCGTGAAGAGTACAATCCGGACAAACTACGTTATCACAAGATCATCATCATGACCGATGCTGACGTAGATGGTTCGCACATTCGTACCCTATTGTTGACCTTCTTCTTCCGTCAAATGCCTGAACTGGTGGAACGTGGTTATATCTATATTGCTCAACCACCACTGTATAAGCTGAAAAAAGGCAAGCAAGAGCAATATCTGAAAGATAATGATGCGCTTGAAACTTATTTAATTTCAAACGCGATTGATGAGCTTGAATTGCATATCAGTGCTGCTGCACCTGCAATCCGTGGTGAAGCTTTGGCGAATGTGATTGCAGATTATCAAACGTCTCAGAAGAGCCTACAGCGTTTAACTGTACGTTATCCTGCCAGTGTCTTAGATGCGTTGATTTCGGTTGAAGGCTTTAAGCTTGATCAAAACCATGACCGAGCTTATGTCGAGCAGTGGGCTGAACAAGTGCGCAGTGCTGTGGCAGAGATTCAACCGAGCTTGCGTCCAGAGTTAAGCTTAGAAACGTTTGAAAAACAGCTAGCAGATGGTCAAAAAATCGAGACTTACTTGCCTCGTATCACCATCTATGTACACAATCTACCACACAGCTATTTATTAGATGCAGGCTTATTGGGTTCTGGTGAATATGCACGTTTGTTGAAGAACTCTAAGAGCTGGTTTACGCTGCTTGAAGATGGCGCATACCTACAAAAAGGTGATCGCAAAATTGCAGTCACTAGCTTCCATCAGGTATGGCAACATATTTTATCTGATTCCCGTCGTGGCATGATGATTCAACGCTATAAAGGCTTGGGTGAGATGAATGCGGAGCAGCTTTGGGAAACTACCATGGATCCTGAAAACCGCAACATGTTGCAAGTTACTATTCAGGATGCGATTGAAGCCGATCGTATGTTCTCTTGTTTGATGGGTGATGATGTGGAGCCACGTCGTGCATTTATTGAAGAAAATGCACTGAATGCGGATATTGATGCCTAAGTGCTTTACAAAATGAGCCATAAAAGCACCCTACGGGGTGCTTTTTTTTACAGCATTTTTTATGATTTTGAATAAAATATAAACAGTGCATACTGTTATTAAACTGACTTATAGCGATGTCATGATGTGAGTATCAAGTCTTTTGCACAGTGCAAAATGTGAGGTCATTATGATGGATAATCAACTAGAACAAGTACGCGACATTTGGGTGAATGCATTTTTTACGGGTAATTATGAGGTTTTAGCTCAATATGAAGATGAGCATTTTAAAGTGGTCTATGAACAAGCTGATCGTGTAGAGAGTAACTATACGCGCTATGAAAAGATCGCGCATGCTGTGAAAAATGGCGTTTGGAAACCTCAAAAACCCGACGTCGAATTTGAAGAATTTGAGTTTAATCGTGACCAAACACGCTGTCAGGTGTTGATCGGTTTGGTTGAAAATCGCCAACAAATCCAAGAAACATGGGTCTTTGATCAGGGATGGAAAATACAAGAATTACGTTTTTTAAAGGCACAAAGAGCTGCATTAAATTAAGGAAAAGGAGCGTAAAAAAGAGGATGGATTTGCCTAAAACAACTGGATAAATAAACAGCACTGGCCTGTGGATAAATAAAAATAGCACTTTATATCAGCTGCTAAAATACGTATAATTTTATCCACAGCTGTTTTAAGTGCGGTCTTTAAATTTAAAACTCTGCCTTATTTTTAAATTTAAATCAGATCTTTTAAATTTATTCCCTCTTTTTAAATTCAAAACTTGTTGTCTTGAAAGGTGTATGTCTGCACATGATGGAGATTCGCTGTCTGTTGTGAAGATTATATTTGGCTTTAAGCTGTGAAATGCATGGAAATAGGGCTGTATATAGTTGAATATTCAATTAATTAAGCTAAATTAAACAATCTTGTTTTTTGCTTTTTAAGAATTTCTAAATAATAAAAATCAATCAATTTATCGCTTTATTTATTAAGCAATAATTTTAATTTCAATCACTTATATTTTTAAAATGCTCAGACTATGCGTGTCTTATTGAATTACATGTATAGACCGAAAGGCATGTTTTTGGAAATCGATTGGTGTTGCAGCAAAGTAAATCAATCAAAATGGTTAAGACATAAAAATGCCCGCGATGCATAAACATGGCGGGCAGGGTGTATGAGGAAAGATTATTCGTTTTCGAATGAGCTTTCGAGCTCCTCAAGCTCCATCATCAGCTCTAGCATTTGTTCTTCTGCTTCACTGATTTGGCTTTTAAGTTCGGTTTGCTCATTCATCAGTTTCATGAGTTCATCTTTGCGTGCAGCGTCATATAGGCCAGCATCACCGAGTAAACTTTCGATGTCGAGTAAACGTGGCTGGTGTTTTGCCAGCAGACTTTCACATTTTTCGATGTTTTTACGAATCGGGCGCGTTTGTTCACGGCGTTGTGCGGCCAATTTACGCTGTGCTTCTTTATCAACCTTTGAAACCATAGTTTTTTGAGTGCTGACTTTAGATACGATCGGCGCTACGATTCCGCCTTGTTTAATCATTTCTAGGCGCGCTTGGCGTAACCAGTTGGCATAATCGTGAAGATCGCCTTCAAATTCGGTGGATTTTCCAGCATGGACTAAAATGAGGTCATCACACACGCTGGCAATCAGTTGGCGTTCGTGTGAAACCAAGACCACAGCACCTTCATAGTCTTGTAAAGCCATGGTCAGCGCATGGCGCATATCTAAGTCTAAATGGTTGGTCGGTTCATCTAGAATCAAGACATTAGGACGTAACCACACGATTAAAGCCAATGCCAAACGCGCACGTTCACCACCTGAGAAGCTCTCGCAAGGGGTATCCATTCGCTCGCCACTAAAGCCGAAACTGCCTAAAAAGGCACGTAAGGTCGCTTCACTGATTTTTTTATCCGCAATCCGTGCCAATTGCAGCATTGGGCTGGCCGACTCATCCAGTGAATCCATTTGATGCTGTGCAAAATAGCCAATATTCAGCAGTTCTGAGGCTTTGCGTTGTCCTGCCAATAAAGGTAAATCACCAACCAAAGATTTGATTAAAGTTGATTTACCTGCACCATTCATCCCCAATAAGCCAATTCGGCTCGTCGGGGTGATTTGTATATTGATATTGGTGGCAATCAGTTTGTCGCCATAACCAATATCAGCCTGCTCTAAAGTCAGCAGTGGTGAACTCATTTTGGTGGGTTCACGGAAGCTAAAGGTAAACGGGGTGTCGACATGCGCAGGGGCCAGCAGCTGCATCCGTTCCAATTGTTTAATTCGGCTTTGTGCCTGACGTGCTTTAGTGGCTTGGGCTTTAAAACGGTCAATATATTTTTGAATATGTACCCGTGTTTCGAGCTGTTTTTCATAGGCTTGTTGTTGTTGTGCTAAACGTTCTGCACGAGTGGTTTCAAAGGTGGAATAGTTGCCGCTATAGAGGGTGAGTTCTTGATTTTCGATATGTAAAATACGGTTGGTAATGGCATCTAAGAAATCACGGTCATGCGAAATTAAAATCAGGGTGCCCGTATAGGCATTTAACCAATCTTCTAACCATAAAATAGCATCGAGATCTAAGTGGTTGGTCGGTTCATCCAGTAATAATAGATCCGAACGGCTCATCAGGGTACGCGCTAAGTTTAAACGCATTCGCCATCCACCAGAGAAACTCGAAACCAAGAGTTGGTTTTGATGTTCCATAAAACCCAGACCCGCCATAAGCTGAGCGGCTTTAGCGGGCGCGGAATAACCGTTAATTTCGTCGAATCGGCCATGTAAATCAGCCAGTTCAGTGTCAGTTAACTGTTCAGGATGGTTGAGCTGTTGTTGAATGTTCCAATATTCTTCATCACCGGTCAGGACGAAATCAATCGCGGCCATATCTAAGGCTTTTACTTCCTGTGCCATGTGTGCCACCGTCCATACGGCAGGGCGGCTTAGGGTGCCATCATCAGGACCTATCGAGCCTAAGAGCGCAGCAAACAGGGTTGATTTTCCAGCACCGTTGACACCGGTGAGACCAACTTTCCAACCCGGATGGATTTGCATGGATGCTTTTTGAAATAACACTCGTCCACCACGGCGCAATGAAACTTGATCAAGCTGAATCATGGAACTATCAAATATCAGAAAAAGGTGCGCCTATTCTAATGGATGCGTCAGCAAAAGACTAAACATTCAAAATTTATCTGAACTGAAATCTCTAAGCGTTTCTTTTAAGGGGGGGATGAAACCATTTGACCTTTGGTCGGAAAGCTAAAAATTGACCTTTTTTGACCTATATTGAGGAATAGCACACAGATATATTTTCCCAGTAAAACAAAAATATGAAGGGATAATAATGAAAAGAAAAGGATTTTTTATTTTATCGACGCTAGCCCTGTGCGGCTTCTCAAGTATGGTGCAGGCGAAGCAGCAGGTCTGTGTCTTTGATTTACTGGGTAAAGCAGGGGAGTCTTATAAATTCTTAGAAGAATGGGCTTTGGTCAGTAAAAAATGGGGTGCACAAGTACAGTTGATTTCGTTTCAGGACGAAGACTTGGCCGATAAAGCCTTTCAAAATGATAAATGCGATGCGGTGTATATGACCTCAATGCGCGCGCGCACCTATAACAAGTTCGCAGGTTCGATTGATGCCTTAGGCGGAGTGCCAAGCAATAAAATTGCACAAAAGGCGGTGGAATATGTGTTGGATCCTAGAAATACCAAGCGCATGACCACCACATTACAAGGGGAAAGTTATGAAGTGGCAGGTATCGGCTTGATTGGTTCAGCCTATATTTTTGTAAAAGACCGAAGTCTGAATACCATCGAAAAAGCGCAAGGTAAAAAATTTGCCATCCTGCATTATGACCGGGCACAACGGGTGATGGTGGAGCGAGTGGGTGCTGTGCCTGTAATGTCGGATATTTCCAACTTTATAAAAAAGTTTAATACGGGCGAAGTCGATGTGGTTGCTGCACCTGCATATGCCTATAAACCCTTAGAAATTGAAAAAGGTCTAGGCTCTAAAGGGGCTATGCTTAACTTTCCCGTAGTCAATGTCACTGCAGATTTAATTGTCAGACCCGAGCGTTTTCCTGCTCAATTTGGCGAGCAATCACGGCAATGGTTTTTGCAAAAAATTCCGCAATCCTTTGCTATGGTGCAGCGATTGGA
Organism: Acinetobacter sp. Gutcm_16; assembly: GCF_028649355.1. Lineage (NCBI taxonomy): Bacteria > Pseudomonadati > Pseudomonadota > Gammaproteobacteria > Moraxellales > Moraxellaceae > Acinetobacter > Acinetobacter sp. Gutcm_16. The sequence continues at coordinate 42,169 of NZ_JAQSUV010000006.1, forward strand.
AGCTGCCATTCCCAGTAAAATCAAAATGCAACTCAGCAAGGAAGACAAAGAAAAATATCAGCGCTTGCTAAGGGAAGGGCGCATTGATTTAACCAAACAAGGGGTCTATGACCCAGGGATGATGCGCGTGTTGAAAAAAGCCCGCTGTACGGTTGAACGCACCAATTTTGAATGTTCATTGGGCGGTGAATAAGGTGAAAATCTGTATTTCTTTGTAATATTAAGCATCATTCATGTAAAACGGATGATGCAGGATTTTTATTTTAATGTGATGAATTTAAAATGCTTTTACTAATCCTGTGAAAATAAAAAAGAGAGAAAAGAAAAAAATTTGCCCAATTGACAGTAATTTTTGAGTAAATGCTCTATTTTTTTAATTTTAACTTGCTTAATATTTTGCATGTGTATGGACACCTGTCAAACAACAAAACGAACAAGGACACAAGAATGAAAAAATTAACCCTCGCACTCGCTGCTTTTTCTGCTTTGGGTGTAGCGTCGACAGCACAAGCGGCCAAAGTGGACATCTGTGTATTTGACTTGCTTGGCAAATCTGGTGAGTCGTATCAAATGGCGCAAGAATGGGCTTTGGCGGCAAAAGGCTGGGGAGCTGAAATTAATTTAATCCCTCGTCAGGATGAAGCCGTTGCCGACAACGACTTTAAAGCAGGCAAGTGTGATGGCGTGTTTATGACCGCTATGCGTGCACGCCAGTACAATAAATTTGTCGGTTCTATTGATGCATTGGGCGGAGCGCCAAGCAATGCCATTGCACAACGTGCGATTACTTTTGCATTGGATCAGCGTAATGCAGCAAAAATGGTGACCAATCTTAGCGGTAAAAAATACGAAGTGGCAGGGATTGCGCCTTTAGGTTCGGCTTTTATTTTTGTACGAGATAAAAGTATTAATTCCATTGAAAAAGCGGCAGGTAAAAAGTTTGCAGTCTTGGGCTATGACGATGCCCAAAAAATCATGGTGCAACGTGTCGGTGCGCAAGCGGTGATTTCCGATGTGTCTAACTTTGTGGCGAAGTTTAATAATGGTCAAGTTGATATGGTCGGCGCACCTGCTTATGCCTATAAGCCCCTAGAAATTTATAAAGGTTTAGGCACGAACGGCGCCATGTTTAACTTCCCTGTACTACAAGTGACAGCTGACTTTGTGATTCGCCCAGATCAATTCCCCGCAGGCTTTGGACAAAAATCGCGAGATTGGTTTGTGAAAAACCTACCGAAAAGCATCGCGATGATTGGTCGTTTAGAAGCAGGCATTCCTGCAAAATACAAAATGAACCTCACAGCAGAAGACAAAACCAAATATCAAAAAATGCTGCGTGATGGTCGGATGGATATGACCAAACGAGGCATTTATGATCCAGCAATGATGTCGGTGTTGAAAAAAGCCCGTTGCTCGGTGGATAAAGCCAACTTTGAATGCTCACTGGGTGGTGAGTAATTTGCCGAGTGTAATCAAAGAAAGCTCAGTTTAATTGGGCTTTCTTTTTTTGCTTTTAAACGACCGATTTAATTGGTCTTGATGCCGCTAATTTATATAGCGCGTAGGAAATGAGTGGTTTTGAACCGAGTGAAGTGTCAGTCGGGACATTAAAAAATAACAAAGAGCACGAGTGAATGGCTCATCACAATAAACAACAATAAGTCAAAAGGAAGATACATGAAACAGTGGATGAAAAGCCTCAGTATCGGGACATTAGTCATTTCTGCAACAGCGATGGCACAGGCCAAACAAGTGGTTTGTGTATTCGACTTAGTCGGTAAAAATGGTGATGTCTATAGTTTGATGAAAGATTATCAGTTGGCGGCTAAAAACTGGGGCACGGATATTGAACTGCGGGTCGGACAAAACGAAGCCGTGATTGCTGAGGATTTTAAAGCAGGAAAATGCGATGCCATTAGTGTTACAGGCATGCGCGGGCGTCAATTTAATTCGTTTACAGGCTCACTCGACGCAATTGGTGCGATTCCCGATCTCAATTTAGCGGTTAAAGTGATGCAAGGCTTGGCCAGCCCAACTTTTGCTAAACATATGGTCAATGGCAAGTATGAAGTGGCAGGTGTGATTCCTGTGGGGGATGCCTTTTTATTGGTGAATGACCGTAGCATCAATACCGTAGCAAAAGCCGCAGGCAAGAAAATTGCGGTTTTAGACTATGACCAAGCACAAAAAGTCATGGTTCAACAAATTGGTGCGCAAGCTGTGAGTGCCGATGTCACGAACTTTGGTGCAAAGTTCAATAACGGTCAAGTCGACATTATTGGTGCGCCTGCAGCGGTTTTTAAGCCCTTAGAGTTACATAAAGGCTTGGGGACGAAAGGGGCGATTGTAAATTATCCGATTTTACAGGTCACAGGCAATATTATCATTCGTCCGGATAAATTCCCTGCAGGTTATGGGCAAAAATCACGGGAATGGGTCAAAGGCCAGCTGCCGCGTGCATTCGGTATTTTGGGTAAAATGAAAGCTGAAATTCCGCAAAAATATTGGATGCAGGTGCCCGCTGCAGATCAACCCGGTTATCAAAAGATGATGCGGGAAGCACGAATTGATCTCACCAACCGCGGTATTTACGATAAGCGAATGATGAAACTGTTATGGCAATTCCGTTGTAAGCAAGCGGCGAAAAACTTTGAATGTGGACTACAGGATGAAAATTACAAACAATCTTGAGAAAATTAGTCTGATTTGACTTTAAATATTCAAATAGGGCTCATATATTGAGTATGCTATACTCGAAATATGGTCTTTTTGATTTGAAAGACAGCTGAACCGAACTGAGGAATCTAAGATGAATGCCCAAGCACTTGAACTAAGCGACAATGCCGCAAATAAAGTACGTCAATTACGTGACAGTGAAGGTAATCAAGATTTAATGCTTCGTGTATATGTCACGGGCGGTGGTTGTTCAGGTTTTTCTTATGGTTTTAACTTTGCTGAAAACCAAAATGAAGACGACGCAGAATTTATCAATGGTGATGTGAAAATGTTGGTTGACTCATTGAGTTATCAATATTTGGTCGGTTCAGTGGTGGATTATATTGAAGGTTTAGAAGGTTCACGTTTCATCGTGCAAAACCCAAATGCAACAACGACCTGTGGTTGTGGTTCATCTTTCTCGATCTAAGCCTGATCTGATTAAAAAAGCCCTCATGATGAGGGCTTTTTTATGTGCAATCATTTACTTTCAATCGAGTTTAATTGCATCGAGTAAGTCAAAAATAATCGTGGTAACATCTTGGCTTAAGTCACGGTTATTAAAAACTTCATAGGCAGTAATGGTGACATCGGTGTCACTCGGTAACAGTTTCTGTTCTTCTTCGATCAAGTCATTGATCGGTAAAAGCGTCTGTTTCACTTCCAGATGTAAAACATCCTTAAACTCTAAATTTTCATCTTCAAGTTCTAACAGCTGCTCATTAAAATAGGGCAATAGAATAGAATGGAGATAAGGTTGAATCTCAACAATATCAAAGATTTCGATATCACGAGTTTCTTCAATCGTACTGATGTGGTCATTTACTTCGATTAAGATATGGTAGTAACTCACATTCGTCTCCAAAGCTTCTAGTGGATATTCAATTATTTACAATAACATGAACCCGAGTCAAGATGTGCTGTGATTGTATTTCATACACATATTGAAATTAGGTAATTATTTTTAGCAATCCATCACTTCAACGGGCATTAAACAACGCAATATCGGCACTTTGTAAACGAAAATGCTGGATGTCTTGCTCTTCTAGCATTGGGTACATCAGGGCTTTCGGATCATTATGATGTTTCATGCCGAGGGCATGGCCAAATTCATGTGCTAAAGTCAGACGTAAGTCTTCTTTGGACTCAAACTCATAAATATGAATTTCACGCCCATTGAACAGTCCTTTATCAAATAAACGGGGTTGAAAGCGCTGGTTGAACTGGTCGATGGCCAGATTGTGACCTTGATCCAAACGGTTCAGCTCATCTATCTTTTGGTTGTAGGCATTCACTTGCAGATTAAAGCTGGCAATTTGTTGGTCTAAAACGTGTTGCTGTTGATGCAGCTGCGCCAAACTCTGTTGTACGGCCGCTTGCTGCGAAGCAGGAACTCCGCCGTGCTGGTTATACTGACGGATCATGGCATTATAGTTTTGGCTAAGTTCTTGTAGACTCTGTTTTTGCACATCTAAGGCCCCTGAGTGACGTGCCAGATTTTGTTGCATGGCTTTGAGTTCATTATTTTTTTGACTCAGCCCGTGTTCATTTTGTGTCAGTTTAGACAGTTGATCGCGGCGTTGTAACGACTCATCTTGACGCTGGTCATAAATGAGTCGAATACTGAGCCGAGCATTAGGGTCATAGACAAAGTAGTCTTGGCCCAAACCCTGTTTCCAAATGTCCGTGGCTTGCTGGCTAATCTGCTTTAACTCATGTTCACTAAGAGCAAAACGTGGATCGACTTCCGCAATACGATAGCGAATACGCTGATCGAAAGGATGGGTGAGCCGATCCAGCAGTGGGTTGAGACGCAGCTGGGGCTGTTGTATATTTTGATACAGAATCAACCCTAAAAAGCCCAGTAAAGCAAACAAGAGACTTTGACGCATATTTCTTCATATATCTTTATTTTTAGCTACTTTAGCGTAAATAATACCTTTGCAACATAAAAAATGCGTCTTCTTTGTGGGTTTAAATTATTCCCAACGCTGTCAGACTTTGTTTGACCAGTTGCTCACGCACGCTAGCTGAAATCCCTGTTTTCATATGCATATTCAAAGCAAAATACACTTTTTCACCTGTTGCTGTTTCGACCCAGCCTGTCCACCAGCCCACTTGCGGTTCTAGGTCCATGCCCCAGCCTGATTTTGCATAGAGTTTATAATTCGGTTTTTGTTCAATCAGCAGCATGTCTTGTACGGTATGTTGCACATCTGGCTTAAAAGCGAGTTGTATATTGGCCAGCTTCTCTACAAAAAGGACTTCTTGAACAGGCGTAATTTGCAGTGGACCGACTAACCAAAAATTATCGACAACTGTGCCAATCTGTTGATTGCCATATCCAATGCGCTGCACTTCTTTTTTCATCAGGTCTAGGCCAATACGCCGTGCAAGCTCCTGATAAACGGGAACGGCAGATGCTTGCATGGCTTGCCCTAAAGTCATGTCTTTTTCCCAAGCAGGGAAGCTGCGCTTTTGACCATCCCATTTAAATACCTCGGTGCTGGTTGCTTTACCATGTTCTAGTCCGATTAAGGCATTCAGCATTTTAAAGGTAGAGGCGGGTACATAGGGTGTCTGAGCACGGCTCAAGTCATTGCCGTAGCTGTGTAAGCCATGTTTATCCTTAATGACAATCACCCCCGTGGTTTGGAGTTGATTGAAGGCTTGTTGGATCTGCTGCTGCGTGCTTTGCTGATGTTGGTTTTTAGCTGTTTCTACGGAGGGGCTTATTGTGGTACATGCAGAACCGAAGGTAGTAATGAGGACGATGAGGCACAACTGTACAGTTTTCATTGAAGGCTGAGATCTAAATTTTTTATCAGCCTAATGTAAAAGTGGAATGTGAAACAACAATATTTAGGTAATAAAAAACCGCGCTTTCGCGCGGTTTTTTATTAAAGAGACAAATTATTTTTTGTCATCTTTTACTTCAGTGAACTCAGCATCTACAACGCCATCGTCCGCTTTTTGTTGTTGACCAGCGTCACCACCGAATGCATTCGGGTCGAACCCTTCAGCACCGCCTTGACCTTGAGCAGCTTCATAAGCGCGTTGCGTGATCGGCATGATGATGTTTTGAAGTGCTTCAGTTTTCGCTTTGATGTCTTCTACATCATTTTCTTTGGTCGAAGTTTCAAGCTCAGCGACTGCAGTTTCAACAGCAGTTTTTTCGTCAGCAGTTACTTGCTCGCCTAGATCTTTCACTGCTTTTTGAGCAGAAGATACCAATGCATCCGCTTCGTTACGTGCTTTCGCAAGTTCTTCGAACTTACGATCTTCTTCAGCATTTGCTTCAGCATCTTTGATCATTGCTTCGATTTCAGCATCAGACAAACCTGAGTTTGCTTTAATCTGGATAGATTGCTCTTTGCCAGTGCTCTTATCTTTAGCCGATACTTTTAAGATACCGTCAGCGTTAATGTCGAACGATACTTCAATTTGTGGCACGCCACGTGGAGCAGGTGGAATGTCGCCCAATTGGAAGTTACCCAACAATTTGTTTTGCTGTGCCATTTTACGTTCACCTTGGAACACAGAAATGTCTACAGCAGGTTGGTTGTCCGCAGCAGTTGAGAACACTTGAGATTTCTTCGCAGGAATCGTGGTGTTTTTCTCAATAATTGCTGTTAACACGCCACCCATGGTTTCGATACCAAGTGTCAACGGCGTCACGTCAAGAAGAAGTACGTCAGTTTTGTCACCAGACAATACCGCACCTTGAATCGCAGCACCCATTGCTACCGCTTCGTCAGGGTTCACGTCTTTACGTGGCTCACGACCGAAGAACTCTTGTACTTTTTGTTGTACAAGTGGCATACGAGACTGACCACCCACCAAGATCACATCAGAAATCTCAGACGTTGAAAGACCTGCATCTTTAAGTGCAATACGGCAAGGTTCGATGGTACGTTCAACCAAATCAGCCACTAAACCTTCAAGTTTTGCACGCGTTACATTGATCACTAAATGTTTAGGACCAGTTGCGTCCGCCGTGATGTACGGCAAGTTAATTTCAGTTGCATTTGATGAAGAAAGCTCGATTTTTGCTTTCTCAGCAGCTTCTTTCAAACGTTGTAATGCGAGTGGATCTTGTTTCAAGTTGAAGTTTTGTTCTTTCTTGAACTCTTCAACCAAGAACTCGATTAAAGCGTTATCGAAGTCTTCACCGCCAAGGAAGGTATCACCGTTAGTCGACAATACTTCAATTTGTTGGTCGCCATCTAAGTCAGCGATTTCAATGATAGATACGTCAAAAGTACCACCACCTAAGTCATAAACCGCGATTTTACGGTCGCCTTCTTTTTTGTCCATACCGAACGCAAGTGCAGCAGCCGTTGGTTCGTTGATGATACGTTTAACTTCTAAACCTGCGATTTTACCCGCATCTTTGGTTGCTTGACGCTGCGCATCGTTAAAGTAAGCAGGAACAGTAATCACCGCTTCAGTAACCGTTTCACCTAAGTAATCTTCTGCTGTTTTCTTCATCTTTTTCAAGATTTCAGCAGAGATTTGTTGTGGTGCAAGTTTCTTGTCGTTTACATCAACCCAAGCATCGCCATTGTCTGCTTTGATGATTTTGTAAGGGACAAGACCGATGTCCTTTTGAACCGCTTGGTCTTGATACTTACGACCGATCAAACGTTTGATCGCGAATAATGTGTTTTTAGGGTTAGTTACTGCTTGACGTTTTGCAGACTGCCCCACCAAGATTTCGCCATCTTTATACGCAATAATCGATGGTGTTGTACGTGCACCTTCAGCGTTATCGATCACTTTAACTTTGTCGCCTTCAAGTACAGCGACACAAGAGTTTGTTGTACCTAAGTCAATACCAATGATTTTAGCCATTTGGATGATTCCTCAAAAATTTTTGCAATGTTTTTGCTTGTTATTCGATATGAGAGCCGTTCAATTTTTTTCAAGTGATAATGAAGAAAAAATTTTACAAACTCTCCAATTTATAGGGCTTATGCGCCAACCATGACCATTGCTGGACGGAGCAAACGACCATTTAAGGTATAACCTTTTTGCAATACCGTTCCGATCTCGTTGGCTTTTGCATTTGGATCAATCCCGACTGCTTGATGCAAGTCCGCATTGAAACCATTTGCTGTATCAACTGCAACCACACCAAATTTTTCCAGTGCAGTCAGTAACGATTTCAACGTCAGTTCCACACCTTCAAACATTGGTGTTTTTTCTTCACCTGATGCGCTAATGGCACGTTCTAAATTATCCACTGAGTCCAGTAACTCTTTTGCGAATTTTTCGAGAACGGTGTCTTTATGCTTATCGGATTCACGTTGAATACGCTCTACACTTTTTTGTGCTTCGTATACAGCATTTGCAGTGCGTGCTTTTTCAAGTTTTAAGCTTTCTTCAAGATTGGTAATTTGAGCTTGTAAATCCTCAACTGAAACTTCAGCTTGCTCCGTTTCAGCTTGAGTTTGCGCTGTTTGTGAATCCGCTTGCTCTTGCCCTAGATCTTGAGCTTCTTGATTGTGCTCAGTCGCCATTGATTTACTCCGTTTAAATGGGTTCTTAAACATGTACAGTCCTTCAGGCATCAGTGTTAACTGGGTTAATCTGAACTGCCATGCGTTATTGAATTCAGGATTACTACAAAAGGTCGGGGCAACAGCCAAAAATTCAAGCGGCTTCAGTGATTAATTCATGTATTTTTGATAAAAAATTGCTGAAATCAGGCTTTCTTAGTGCTTATTCTGTCCGAAGGTTCATTTCCAATCTGGCTTTAGTTTTTTGATGTTGAAAAAATCTAATCGTTACATTGAATTATTTTAATTAAATTTATCTGTTTTACTAATTTTTCGCTTAATCACATAATGAGTTCATCAGCGGTGATCATACTTTGTGGAGAGAGCAAAGTATGGTGACTGCGATCTATTTGGATAGCTTGGGGAAACCCTCCTAATTTAGAGATTTAGGTTTTTGAATAGTACGTCTCCCAAAAGTACTTTATTCAGTGTAAAGGTATAATGCTGTCAGAGTGATTCGAGCTTTGCGCTCAAAATTCGATTTTTAAGGCTGTGGTTTCTTTATTTTTATATGTTTTTTCGAGCTTAATCCGCCTTGGGTTAAGCTTTTTTTTGCTTAAAATTTAAAAATAACATTATTTAATCGTGTATCAGCATACAAGAGTTCTGCAATGCTGAAGAGTTGATGGGCTAAGCATAGAGTTCCTATTTATGCTGCTCACCGAAGAAAGAAATAATGCAGAATCAGCATATTAACTTGAGCTGCTGTGGAGATGTAGTGCTAAGGTGATATTTGTGCCCAATTAATAAAAAATTGCACAAGTTGTACTCGAGTCTGCAAAAACTACAACTCAGCACGTGTGTAAAAGTTTTCGGATTTGACAAAGATAGGCAGGGCAAAGTTTGGCTTTGCTATTTTTGTATGACGTAAAAGGAAATGAAAGAATGTTAAATAAGAAAACTGCATTATTGTCTCTAGCGCTTTTAGGTTCAGCATTTGCCATTGTGGGCTGTAGCTCAAATGAAACCAGTACTGCACCAGAGTCTGCTCAAGTGACCACGGCACCAGATGCAACAGCAACCGTTGAGGGAAGTGCTGGAGTCGAGGTTCAAGCAGATCCTGCGGCTCAGATTGAACCCATCCAATCTACACCTGCGACAACACAACAATAAAGCTTAAAAGAGAACTTCTCTTACATTCGCTTTGTTAAAGACCTTCACAGGATGCCGTGAAGGTCTTTTTTAGGGAGTAAATAACTCAAGCTGTTCAGCCGTGTTATTTCATCAGTCTGATGTGCGATGACGATTTTATCGTTCTTGACGTGAGTTATCCCAACCTTTGTTTTGATCGCGGCGTTGATCATCGGGACGTTGCTTGCGATCGTTATTGGATTGTTTGCGTCGATCTTCAGTTCGTTGACGCTCTTGCTCACGACGTTTGCGTTCGGCATTTTGTCGTTGATGACGCTCAGCATCATAGCGTTTACGTTCTTGGTTTAATCGCTCTTGATCACGCTTTTTCTGTTGCCAGTCTTGATGACGTTGATTAGCGATCCGTTTGCGCTCAGCTTCAATACGTTGCCGTTCTTGTTCGCGGTTTTGGCGTTCCCATTCAGCATGTCTTTGGCGGTTTCGGTCTGCCTCGCGACGTTCGCGTTCAATGTGGTTTTGTCGTTGTTGGTATTCCCAACGTTGGCGGTCTCGTTCACGTTCATAGCGATCATGCTGGTCGTAGCGTCGATCGTCATAATCATAGCGTCCGTCATAATAGCCATCCTCAGGAAAAGCCACACAACCAACAAACAAGGTGCTGATGAGCGAGAGGAATATTATTTTTTTAGTCATGGCAGGTCTCCTTCATAAAACGGAGTAGCAAAACACTCCTAAATCGGCATAAAAATTGTCAATGACAAGCTCTTAAAAGAAGATTAGCGTATAGGGCGTATTGCTATGTATCTTGATGTGAAGACTTATATAAGAGAATGGTCACATAAGTGCTGATCATGTAGAGAATATGAAGAACGATAAAAGGATATTATTGATATGGGCGTGTTGAATCAAACTTTACAACAATGGATGGAACAAGGCCAAGGCAGTGCGGCCCGAGTGATTGATCGCTTACCGACGGTAGCACAAGAAGGCTTGGTTAAAGCGCTGGGTTATCCTTACCAGTTTGAACAACTGGACCCCTTTATTAAATGCTTAATGGCAGCTCAATATAAGCAAGGCAAATCGGGCTTTATTTTTGAAGACTACCACCGTTCGCGTAAATTGTTTGATCATCAAATTCAAATGTTGACCGCCAAACCCAGTGCTGTAAAACAAGTGGAGGATTTACGTCTACCTTTACAAAGTGGAACTGTGTTTGCGCGGCATTATCATCCTGCACCGAATAAGAAACTTCCGATGCTGGTGTTTTATCATGGCGGCGGCTTCGTGGTCGGCAGTCTCGACAGTCATGATGAAGTCTGTCGCTTACTTGCAATCCATGCCAAAGTACAGGTGCTCAGTATTGATTATCCTTTGGCGCCAGAAGTTGGCCCGAATTTATTAATTCAATCTTGTGAAGATGCTTTGGCGTGGGTCTATCAAAACCGTCGTCAGTTCAAAATTTTGAAAAACCGAATTGCGGTGGCAGGCGATAGTGCTGGTGGTAATATCAGTGCCGTGGTGGCACAGCGAACTGCAGCAAAAGCTTATGCGCCAAGTGCACAACTGTTAATTTACCCCGTGGTCGATTTCAAAAGTCGCCATCCATCGTTCTTTGCTTATAAAGATGGACTGACCTTAACGGGGCAAGATGTCGATAGAGTGACGTCGTTGTATGCTGAACAACATCAGGTAGCTCTGGATGATCCTATTGTTTCGCCGACTTATGGCGTATTAAAAAGTGTCGCACCCGCTTTTGTCATCACCGCAGGTCATGATTTATTGCATGATGAAGGTGAAATTTATGCCATCAAATTAAAGCAGCAGGGCAATAAGGTTTATTATCAGAATTATCTAGATCAACCCCATGGGTTTGTGAACTTCACCATCATTTCTCGTCGGGCAAAAAAAATCACCATAGATATGGCAAAGGATTTTAGAAAATTTTGGGATAAGAATGCCAAATAAAAAAGCATGAATTTTAAAAAGAATGTTTCACGTGGAACATTCTTTTTTTATTTAGAGCGGATTTTGGCTTCTGGAAAAACGAGCTGAAAGCTCGGGACATAAAAACTTTGTAGAGCCTTGGCTTGGCCAAAGTCTGGAAAGAGAGTGGTATGGTTTTGCCATTCAAATTTTTTCAGTTTCATTAGCTTTGCGCGAAACTGTGGAGAAAACTCATAACGTTGACCTTGCCATGCTTGCTGTATTTTGAGCATAGAACGTGGAATGTGATGACTATTAATATAAAACGGACGTGCCTTTTTGCACTGGGTGAGTGTTAAACACAGGGTTTGGTCTTGAGTGCTGAGTTGACATTGTGTTGTTTCGTGCTGCGTATGCCAGTCAAACTGAGCGAACTCTTTCGGAATACCCCAAAGTTGTTGACCATGTTCAACTGAAATCTGTGTAGACACATAAATTTTAGGAATCGAACTTAAACGCCGTTTGCTCAGTAAAGGATGGTCGAGTAAAAGTAGTTCATCATAAGGTCCAACAGGGGATTGATGATAACGCACCAACATGACTTGAACCACACGACCAATCGGGGACGGGGCAATACGAAACGCTTTATATTGTCGAATAAATTGCGGACTAATCCAATAATTCAAAATAAAGGCTTCACCTTGTAAATGCCAAGGTGGAAATTGACTCAATTGAGACAGGGCTAAAGCTTCATTCATCGTTATTCTCGTTTTCTTAGAAGAAGTAGTGTTTTATTTATACTGAACGATTAATATACCGAAATCTAATAACATCTGAATGCTGTGAGTAACGAAATGTTAAAGAAGAGTTTAGTTGCAGTGGCGGCTACATGTATGAGTATGGCGGTCATGGCAAATAACACGATTGTTGAAATGAAAACATCAATGGGCAACATCGAAATTGAACTGTTTAATGATAAAGCACCCATCTCAGCAAAAAACTTTGAAGACTATACGAAAGCTAAGTTTTATAACGGCACGATCTTTCATCGCGTCATTCCGGGTTTCATGGTGCAAGGCGGGGGTATGACTGCGGACTTTGTAGAAAAGCCAACTCGACCAGCCATTCAAAATGAATCAAGCAATGGTTTATCGAATAAACGTGGCACTTTGGCGATGGCACGAACCAACCTACCGCATTCTGCAACCAGTCAGTTCTTTATTAATGTGGTGGATAATAACTTTCTAGATAGAAGTACCAATAACGCAGGTTATGCGGTTTTTGGTCAGGTTACTAAAGGTATGGATGTGGTGGATAAGATCACTAAAGTACCGACAGGACGTGCAGGGCCACATCAAGATGTACCGAAACAACCTGTTAAAATTCTCAGTGTGAATATTAAAGCAGCAGCAGTGCAAAAGTAATGAAAAAAGAGAGCAGAAATATTAAATTTATATTTTTGCTTTAAAATTATTGGGTTAGGTGTGTGACTGCATGTTTTTGAACCTTTTTAGTGCATAAAAATACAACACCCGATAAAACAACCAGTTAAAAGCACTTGCAAAGCTTTAGAAATCCTCTAGAATGCACCCCATACCGACGAGATAGACGGAAACGAACG
>NZ_JAQSUV010000007.1:0-334 GCF_028649355.1 Acinetobacter sp. Gutcm_16
CTCACACCCTCGTCGGTTTTCAAGACCGGTGCATTAAACCGCTCTGCCACGCTTCCATGGGCGCTATCATATAAATAAAAATATTTTTTGGCAAATATTTTTCATCTCACGGCCTTCAAAAAGCCACTATTCAGCTAAAAAATATTCAATCTCAATAAGATATTAACTTTACAGCCCACATATGCCAGAAAATTGAGCGATAACTCTGGCATCTTTTAGAAATTAATTTAAAAAAGGCATAAAAAAACCCTGACTCAGTCAGGGTTTTTTGAATTTGGCGGAAGCGGTGAGATTCGAACTCACGGAGGACTCACACCCTCGTCGGTTTTCAAGA
>NZ_JAQSUV010000008.1:0-852 GCF_028649355.1 Acinetobacter sp. Gutcm_16
GACCAATTGGTTGTACGATAGATTTTAGGTGTGGGCTTATTCATTTGAGAATTATATTGTGGAATAAGCCTTTAGAGATAGGTTTGTGCAACAAAGCCAAGCAGTACTAAAGAATATAGCGCTAATAAAAATATCACTTGACCTTAAACTAAACTTTAAGCTTATAGTTGATCATGGATGAATACAGAGAAGAACGATCATGGCTATACCTCAAGCGATGAACAATCGCGTAATACAAAGTTTATTGGTTCTCATTGCATCATTATTCAGCATGCCTTTTGCTTATGCATCTACTGAAAATAATAGCAATCTATCAGCTACACCGATTAAAGGTAAGATTTTAGTAGTAATGACAAACCATGCGAAATACCCATCACGAGAGGATACAACAGGACTTTGGGTAACTGAGCTAACTCATTTTTATGATGTTGCGCGCCAAGCTGGTTATGAAATGGATTTCATTAGTCCAAAAGGCGGAGTCGTTCCTCTCGATGAACGCAGCCAAAAATGGATTTATATGGATAAAGAAGCACGTGCACATTTGGCAGATAAAGCATTTATGTCACGACTAAATCATACGATGAAACCTAGTGATGTAAAGGCATCTAATTATAAAGCGATTTATTTTACAGGTGGCCATGGTGTGATGTGGGATTTTCCAAATAACCCAGAGTTAACTATGTTGAGTGAACAAATTTATCGTCAAGGTGGAGTTGTTTCAGCTGTATGTCATGGTGTTGCGGGATTACTTGCATTGAAAGATGAACAAGGTCAACCATTAATTGCAAATGGCTTTGTTGCACAAACCTATCTCTAAAGGCTTACTCCACAATATAATTCTCAAATGAATAA
>NZ_JAQSUV010000009.1:0-28001 GCF_028649355.1 Acinetobacter sp. Gutcm_16
AGTGGTAAGGCACCGGTTTTTGATATCGGCATCCGTTGGTTCGAATCCAGCTACCCCTGCCATCTAATTCCTAAATTGCCAACCGCCAAGGGTGCTTCATGCCCAATCTTGTCGTTTTTAGTGGATCTGCACATCCACAATTCGCCCAAAAAGTCGTAAGCCACTTGCACATCCCTTTAGGTGCTGCATCTATTGGTCAATTTTCTGACGGTGAAATTGCTGTCGAAATTACTGAAAATGTTCGTGGTAAAGACGTATTTATCGTACAACCTACTTGTGCCCCAACGAATGATAACCTAATGGAAATCCTCGTTATGGCTGATGCTTTGCGTCGTGCAAGTGCTGGTCGTATTACCGCAGTGATTCCTTATTTCGGTTATGCGCGTCAAGACCGTCGTCCTCGTTCATCACGTGTTCCAATTACTGCAAAAGTTGTCGCAGATATGCTGACAACTGTAGGAATTGACCGTGTGGTAATGATCGACCTTCACGCTGACCAAATCCAAGGTTTCTTCGATATCCCTGTAGACAACATCTACGGTACACCAGCGCTTTTAGCTGACCTTCGTCAACAATCACATGACAACCTCATGGTGGTTTCTCCTGACGTTGGCGGTGTCGTTCGTGCACGTGCTGTTGCTAAACAAATGGGCGATATTGACCTTGCTATCATCGACAAACGTCGTCAAAAGGCAAACGAATCACAAGTCATGCACTTGATTGGTGATGTTAAAGGCCGTGACTGCGTGATCGTAGATGACATGGTGGATACTGCAGGTACGTTATGTAAAGCTGCTGATGCATTGAAAACATTTGGTGCGCGCAAAGTGGTTGCTTATGCAACTCACCCTGTTTTATCAGGTAAAGCCATCGAAAACTTGAAAAACTCTGTGATTGATGAATTGGTTGTTACAGACACCATTCCTCTTTCTGAAGAAGCTCAAGCTCTTGGTAAGATTCGCCAAGTTTCAGTTGCGAGTATGGTTGCTGAAACAATTCGTCGTATTAACAACGAAGAATCTATTAGCGCAATGTTTGATTCTTATCTATAATATAGCGCTGAATTTTAAAAGCCCTGCCCAGTGCAGGGCTTTGTCTCACTAGGTCGGTCGCAGATCTAGTTTATTTAAAACTTAAATTAAGGATGTCTATCATGGCAAACTTCGTATTAAACGCTCAAGCGCGTGAAGCAGCTAACCAAGGGAAAGGTGCGAGCCGCCGCCTTCGTCACGCTGCTCAAGTTCCAGCTATCATCTACGGTGGTGCTGCTGAACCTGTAGCTGTTACTTTAGAACTTCGTGAGCTTGTTAAAGCTTTAGAAAACAACGCTTTCTTCGAAGAAGTTGTTGAAATCAAAGTTGGCGACAAAGTTGAAAGCGTTAAAATCAAAGCGTTACAACGTCACCCAGCTAAAAACACGCCTATGCACGCTGACTTCGTTCGCGCATAAGTGTTATTGGTATAATTAGTGTCAAATATTTCACTGATTGTTGGTTTGGGCAACCCAGGTTCTGAGTATGCCCAAACCCGCCATAATGCAGGCTTTTGGTTTGTTGAACGCCTTGCAGAACAATATGGCATTACGCTTAAAAAAGACCCAAAATTCAATGGAATGAGTGGGCGTGGTAATATCGAAGGTCAAGACGTCCGTCTGCTATTACCCACAACCTTTATGAACCTTGTTGGTAAAAGTGTTGTTCCCTTCGCTAAATTCTACAATATTGCTCCAGAAGCAATACTGATTGCTCACGATGAACTGGATATGAACCCTGGTGTCATTCGCCTAAAAACAGGTGGTGGTCATGGTGGTCATAATGGTTTACGTGACATAGTCCCTCATATCGGTCCAAACTTCCATCGCTTACGCATTGGTATTGGTCACCCCGGTTCAAAAGAACGTGTTTCAGGACATGTCTTAAGCAAAGCACCAAGCAATGAACAAAATTTAATGGATGACGCAATCCATCACGCATTAGCTCGCACTAAAATGCTGGTGAATGGTGAGATTCAGCCTGCCATGAATCAAATCAATGCTTACAAACCAAACTGATAAGTCAAAAAAATGTTGAACCATGCTGCTTGCCATACTGTCATTTTAAAGGCAAAATGCGCTTGCCTGATTGCTTATCCAGCAAGTTCAGATTGATTCAACCATAAGATAACGATCTTAGGTCCACTCAGGAGACGCTAGCCATGCTATCTCGTTTATTAAAAGCAAAAATCCACCGTTGTGTTGTTACTCAAGCTGAACTTCATTATGAAGGTTCATGTGCAATCGATGGTCTTTTATTGGATTTAGCCGGTATCCGCGAATATGAAGAAATTCACATGTGGAACGTGACTAATGGTAAGCGTTTCAGTACCTATGCAATTCGTGGTGAAGAAGGTTCTGGCATCATTTCAGTCAATGGTGGTGCAGCACATCAGGCCGATGTAGGCGATTTAATGATTATTGCGACATTCGGTGATTTTACAGAAGCTGAAGCAAATGCACATAAACCACGTTTAGTTTATGCAAATCCAGACAATACTGTAAGTCACATGGCAAACTGTATTCCAGTACAAGTGGCTTAAGCCCAATAAATTAAAAAATCCGCTGCATGCGGATTTTTTTATGAGCAGAATAATGCAATTGGATCAATTGTGAGTAGCACGAAACCCGCTCAACCAATCTCGTTTGCTCTCACAGCCTAAATCTTGTAGCTGATCACCTTTCAATGCCGTGAGTATCGCATTGCCCCGCTCATCGACTTTAAACTCAGCATATTCTGCCTGCTTATAACAATCCGCCAAACCTTCTGCAAATAAAAAACTTCTCGACGCAGGATAAAGTCCGCTATAGCGATTATTCGGGTTTTGTAAAATCAGTCGAGCTGTACGAACATTTTTCGGCAACTCAAAATAACTATGTATCACGCGCCTCTGTGAATCGAGTTCAACATAAGTGAGCACTGAAGACTTGTTCTTAATCACTTCATCAAAATAATGACCTGAAAAAATCTGATCTTCTTGATTAATGTTTGCTTGGCTGGTACTTTCTGGACTCAAATGCTGAGGCGCAAAATAAAGTTGATAATTCAGCGCCATATAATCCCCCTGGATAATCGAACGCGGGTCTACATGTTGCAAGCGCACATACATGGTTTGACTATTGTTTAAGTGCCATTCATTTTTAAAAATTAAGCCTAAACATACCGCGATACTGAGTAGTGCCAAAGCAAGAGGAATCATTTTCTTCATATGCCGAACTCCTCTTTTTGCTTAAATAGCATCAAGCTCAATGTCAGCAAGAGCAACATCAGACCTGACAAGAACATGCTTAAACTTTTAATTAGAAAGGTCACGTCAAGGGAATAATATAAAAACCCTAAAATTAAAGCGAAAGTTGCCAGCGCAAATCCATAGATCACTTTATCTTGTGTTTTTAATGCCCATGAAATGATGGCCAAACAAATAAAAATATCGAAATAACCATAAAAAATCAGCCCTACTGCAAAAGTAGTCAAAATAAAATGAGCAAATAAATGAAACTGCTTTTGAATATGTAAAAAGACAAAAAGCACAAACCATAAAATCGGTAAACCAAAAGCCAATATCGGAATGTGCTCAATTTTCGCTAATTCGTATTTCCCAAATAAAGTATAAAAACCCATGGAAAATAGAATAATCCCAAGTGCAGAAAGCAATAAACTACGTTGATATTCGATTGGCTGTATGAATTTTATGGCCAGAATTCCCAGATAAAAAACATAATTCCAAAGTGCTAAATAAACAAAATTTTCAACAATATTACGCCAACTGAGATGTGCATTAATATCCCAAATACACGCCACACCTGCTGCATATAAACCCCAAATTTGAATAAAGACAAAGAACCAATGTGTTCGCATGAAATAAGCCAGTGCTAGCATCGCCAATTGTAAAAATAGAATAGGAAGAATTTGATTCATTAAATCAACGGTGTGAAAAATCACCGCAATTTGTCCTGCAACCCAGAGACAATAAGCGAATTGTCTTAAAAATAAACTTTGTTTAGCTTTCAATAAGTAAGCCGCCAAAGCCACAAAAACAAGGCCCATAATCAAAGAGAAATTTCCCCAAAAGGTCAGCATCAACGTAGCAAAGACGATGCCCGCAATCCAAGCTCCCACTGCAAGTGGAATAGCATTGAACCGACTATGTGGAATAAATTTAATCAACATGTAACTGATGAAAGCAAACCACGCAAAAATAATCAGTGAGATAAAAAATAATTCAAAAATTTCATTCTGACCAAACCACTCCGTCACCGCCTTCACAATGATCAAGGTAAAGCTAATGCCTAAGCCAACTGCTGAAAGTGCGCTACATAGCTGATCTTTATTTTGATAATAGTAAGCCAGTGAAATGCCCAACAAGAGAAAAGACACTGTGAAATAAAGAATGCTTTTATCCGCATAGAGATACATCGCCATATGCCAAATCGAGAGAATGGCAAACCATAGTAAGAATAAATAACGAAGTTTCGAATAATATTTATTGCAGAAATAGAATTGAATCAGTGCAAATACATGAATACTGATTAAAAAGAGATCTGGATATTGATCCCCCCAAAAGGTTTGTATAAAAAACAGAAACAGCGCCAATTGGCTGATAATACATAAAAGGAAAAATACACCGATATTCGGACGATATAACCACGGTAAAAGCAGCACAGACCAAAGTAGAAATAATAAATAGCTGTCAGCACCCGTTTGATAAATTTGACCAATCACAGCCAGACTTAAACCAATCATCAAACCACAGATACTATGTAAACACTGCACTAGAAAATCATGTTTTGTCAGCCACAAACTGCAAACCGCACTGAGGAATAATAACAACTGGGGAATAGCCAGCTGAATATCCAGTGGCAACATAAACCAATTGGCGGCAACCAAATACAACATACTGACCGCAATGAGTGTAAAACCAAAAACTTGCAGATGCTTTATAAAGGATTCAGCACTCCAAGGGTAATCATATTGTTGAATTTTGATCAATTCTAACTCCTCACTCTTATTTTTATCTTGATCATTTCAAACCATTCAAACTATAGAAAAACTTCTTATTCATGTTTATGGTTTTTCTCAGATATTCTTTTTGAACATTAAACTCATACTAAATGAAATCATGCGGAGAGAGTGTTGGTCTTTAGCAAAGCTATAGCAAAAATTATTCTATGTATAAAACTGATCATTCTAAAACTCCCCCTGTTTTTCTAAATATTTAGCACTATAATGGATTTACATCGCTTCAGGGCGGGGTGAAATTCCCCACCGGTGGTAAGTTCAGTTGAATGACTCAGACTGAATCAGCCCACGAGCCAGCCAAGCAGAAATCATCTATTTGGCTCGCAGATTTGGTTCAATTCCAAAGCCGACGGTATAGTCCGGATGAAAGAAGACGACGTGACCAATAGAATCTCAGGTACAAACCTGTGAGGATTTATTGCTACGCCAATTTTTCAAAGTCCTGAAATGTTCAACCGTACTTCAATTTTACGCGAGCGTTTCAATGTCTAGTTTGATTCAACCCGAAATTTTCTTTTCAGCCCTTTCTCCAGCTGAACAACGTATCCAACAAGCTTTAGAAGATATCCGCCAAGGCAAACCTGTTTTGGTGATGGATGACTTTGACCGTGAAAACGAAGCCGACCTCATTGTGGCTGCTGAAACTCTCACCGTCGAAACAATGGCACGCATGATTCGTGATGGTTCTGGCATTGTCTGTTTATGTCTGACCGATGAACTGGCCGATCACTTAGAGCTTATGCCTATGGTGTCAGATAACTCAAGTCAGTTTAAAACTGCATTCACGGTGACCATTGAAGCTGCAACTGGCGTGACCACAGGTGTGTCTGCGCAAGATCGCACCACCACAGTCAAAGCAGCAATTAAAGATGGGGCTGTTGCCAGCGACTTAAACCGCCCTGGTCATGTATTCCCTCTTCGTGCACGCCAAGGCGGTGTGCTCACCCGTCGCGGTCATACCGAAGGAACGATTGATTTAGCTCGTTTAGCAGGCTTAAAACCAGCAGGTGTATTGTGTGAACTGACCAATGCCGATGGAACTATGGCCTCTGGCATTCAAGTGTTGGCATATGCGCAAACGCATCAGTTGACTGTGATCACCATTGAAGAATTGGTGCAATATCGCATTAAACACGGAGTTTAATTTTTACGCTCCCCCATCAAAAAGCCTCCATATTGGAGGCTTTTTTTATGCAATACCATCAGCATCAAACAAACACAGTATAAATACCATAGAGCGCAATTGTGACCAATATCGCACCACAAACGCCTAACAGCTTATTGTACAAAGCGGACTGCGATAGTTTATTAAAACCCAAATAAACCAAAGACAACGTGCTGAAGTCTAGAATAATCCAGAGAATGGTCAATAGTACAAGGCTGACATCGACATCACTGGTTACCCCAATGAACTGTGGGAAAAATGAGGCAAAGAAAATAATATCCTTCGGATTCGAAATACCCACCAAGAAACCTTGCTTAAAGCCCCCCTGCACCGCCTTTAGTTGCACAGGCGATGTTTCTGTTCCTTGTGCAATTGCTTCTTTTAAAATTTGAAAACCGAGATAGGCAATATATACGCAGCCTAAAATTTTAATCGCATTTAGCCAATGCTCTGCAATGTTTAAAAAGCCTTTTAAGATGAGTACAGACAGTACAATGAGAACCAAAGAGGCTAAATTCGTCCCGAAAATGGTTTTTAAGGCTTGTTTATATCCACCTTTTAGACCTGCACTGGCAACCAACAACATCACTGGGCCAGGTGTTGCAATCATGACCACCACAGCCATACAGTACAACGCCAGTTCAAATACATTCACCATCGAAAAACCCTTTTCCCCAGTCACTCTCGCAAATAGCTTAGGTATGCGGAGTATTCTTTTTCTATATCAAACCAAGAGGACTTATTCGTCCTCTTCCATATGGATGAGATGTTGCCGAATTGCGTCAGCACGCAAAAATGCCAAATCATAACTGGCTGTAGCAAGTGCAAGAACACGGCGCTCAAACTCTTGCCAAATCGGTTTCACTTGGTGCGCTTGAATGCCCAAACCACTTTCTTCGGTAAAGTTCTTATTTTTTTCACATACTTTTAACGCATGATAAAGCTTCCGCCCTTTTGATGCATCGGGACGTAAACGAACGCGTTTAGATAAAACAAAAGCTTCTACCTGCTGCACATCAGCAAAAGGCAACATTGGCACTAAAATTTGATCTAGTTGTGCATCTAAGCGTTGCCAAACTGAACGATGCTGCTCCGAAGTGTAGGTATTCCACTGAATCACTTCATGATTAAAACGACGACAACCACGACACACAGAATCACCAAATACCGTTGAACAACGCCCTGCACATGGGGTCAAAGAGGCAATTCGACGATCTGTACTCAAAACATACTCCTGTTAATAAACGCACCAAAACAAAACGGATTTTGTCTTTGGCAACTGAATATACACGCTCCCCTACCACTTGAGAAGCCATTTAAAATGTTTACTTATCTCGCATCTTGATTCAATTCCATGTAAAATGTGCGCCTTAAAATTATCTATCAAAATACATTGGAGTACTCCATGAACGCTACTGTAGAACAGCTTGCACCTGTAGAACAGCAAGCGACGACTGGTTGGGTTGTTGCCGCACTTTATCAATTCAAAGAAGTTCAAGATCCTGCTGATCTTCAACAACGTCTTTTAGACTTGGTAAAAACCATCAACCTGTGTGGTACTCTGATTGTAGCGGGCGAAGGCATTAATGGTACGGTTGCAGGCGACCGTGCCGCGATCGATATGATTCATCAATTCCTTCTGAATGAAGGTTTTAACGAAATGGAATACAAAGAGTCTGACAGTGCAGACAAACCGTTTCGTAAAATGAAAATCAAACTTAAAAAAGAGATCGTGACTTTAGGCGTTGAAGTAAAGCCACGTGATTTAGTCGGTCACTACCTTGATCCGAAAGAATGGAATGAGCTGATTGCTCGTGATGACGTCATTTTGATCGATACTCGTAATGACTATGAATACAAAGCCGGAACATTTAAGGGTGCTATTGACCCGAAAACAGAAAGTTTCCGAGAATTTCCAGAATACGTTAAACAAAACCTTGAACAGCACAAAGATAAAAAAATTGCGATGTTCTGTACAGGTGGTATCCGCTGTGAAAAATCGACCTCCCTTCTTCTTCAAGAAGGTTTCAACGAGGTTTATCACTTAAAAGGCGGCATCTTAAAATACTTAGAAGAAACCCCTGCTGAACAAAGCATGTGGGAAGGCGAATGTTTCGTTTTTGATGGTCGTACTGCTGTCACTCATGGTGTTGAGGAAGGCCTTAACATTAAGTGTCATGCTTGTGGTTGGCCACTTCTTCCTGCTGAAGCAGAAGAACCTAGCTATGAACATGGTGTGTCATGCAAATACTGTATCGACAACACCACAGAAAAACAAAAAGAAGGCTTCCGTATGCGCCAGTCACAAATTGCTGCGGCTAAACGTAAACGCCTTTAAAATCATTCAGATGATTTAAGTCAAGAATAAGCCCTCATTTGAGGGCTTATTCTTTTATCCAGTTCGCGTTTTTTAAAAATATTTAACAATTTTGTCACAATATTTAACTCAATCTGAGTCATACTGTATAAATAGTAAGCTAAAGTGGTGTCCTGTAAGTCTCCACATAATAATAAAAATGACATGCCTAAACGACGAAAATAGGATGATTGCCATGCATAAAATAATCATGCCACGCCATCGCACATTGATTCGCAATGCCGCAGCAAACCGTATCGAGCAATATCACAATACCAGCTTCAACCAAATCAAAAGCAAGCTTGAACAACGCACGCATTTGTTTATCGTGGTTTTAGGCATGTTGATCGGTTCAAGTATCGCGCTCGGCATTGGTTACCATTTAAGCTCAAATCTTTTAAATTATACGTTGCTTAGTTTAATCCCGATTGCGCTGGCCTATAGCTTACGTAAAGTCTATATTCACACGCTGACCCACACTCGTTTCGACGAATAGAAAACAATACATTTCAATTCTTTACCCACATGCGATAAGTCCTTAAGATAACTTATCGCATTTATTTTTATGGTCTATATGAACCTCACTGCATGGATCATCTCCGTCATGGAACAACTGGGTTATTGGGGAATAGCCTTACTGATGTTTCTTGATAATGTTTTTCCGCCTATTCCTTCTGAAATTATCATGCCTTCGGCAGGTTATGCCGCATCACAAGGTGAGTTGGTCTTAGTTGGGGTCATTATTGCAGGATGTATTGGTTCACTCTTTGCCGCAGCAGTGCTGTATTGGATCGGCCATCAATTTAAACAAGAGCATATTTTCAGATGGGTTGACCGCTATGGTAAATATCTATTTATCAAATCCACCGATGTGAAAAAATCCTTAGATTGGTTTGAGCAGTATGGTCACCGTATTGTATTTTTTGGTCGCATGATTCCTGCGGTACGTTCACTGATTAGCATCCCTGCGGGAATGAGCCGTATGCCCTTTTGGAAGTTCATGTTCTATAGTGGACTCGGTACAATTATCTGGACAACATTTTTAGCAACAGTCGGTTATTACTTTGGTGAAAACCAAGCACTGATGCATCAAATTTTTAGCAAAGTCGGTTATGTCATTATTGCCATTGTCGCTGTGATTATCCTTTGGTTTTTATATCGCAGACATTTAGGTAAAACACGCGGCTAATTTATTTATTTTGGGGAAATACATGAAACACTATTTACTGCATTTTGCGGCGGTATATAGCATTGCTTTGGTGCTGTTAATCACCGTACTGGTCTTTGGTCTAAACCTTGGCGGTTTAACCTTAATTCCGACCTTAGTGGCTTGTGCACTGATTAGTGTCGGACACTTTGTGAAAAAAGAACACCGTGTTCCAAACAATCATGAAAAAATTCAACTGGTTTGGGGTTCAAGTGCAGTCGCAATTATAGTCGGTAGTTTCTTTATGCTGTTTTTAGTACTAATGAATCCCAATGCTGAAGCGATTATGAAATCCGTCGATAATGCCGGCATTGGACTCACTGCTGTCATTATGCTGTGTATGGTCGCGATTCATGGCGCTATTTTTCATATTGCCTATGGTTGGTACGCAGACTATTGTTTTAAAAAGTTGCCATAAAAAAACACCTCGTTTGAGGTGTTTTTTTATGCTTGATAGATAACGATCAAATGCCGCACGTCATTAGTGTTTTTGAGCGGAAAGTGCCATTAACTTTGTTTGGCTAGTTCTCATTTCTTCAATCAACCAATCCTTAAAAATGACTTTATGCAGATCATCCTCAAAAGGAGATGCGGAAAGTAAATAATAAGCGGAGCCATCTTGCACAATCGGGGTAAGCATATCTAACATTTGAAAATCGAGCTCTTTTTCAACCATATAGGCTGAAACCACTGTTGCACCTAAACCAGCTAAACATGCCTCTATACACAAATAGAAATGTTCCAACGCTACTTTTTCAAAATGCTTAAACTGCGCTTTATATGTATCTTTAAATTGTGTCCAAAGTTTAGGTCTCGAACTGGAAATAAACAGCTGTGACATCGGGGCTAAATGCTTGTGACGCGATACACAAACCATATGCTCATCTGCCATTTTTTCACTATAAATGGCCTTACCCCACTCAAAATCATTACGCCTTAAGGCCAAGTCGATGTTTAGCGCTTTAAAATCCGCTTCTCCACCAGCTGTTAACAAACTGATATCAATCTCAGGATAACGTAGCTTAAATTGAACCAAGTGCGGAATCAGCCATTTCATGGCGATAGTCGGTTCACAGGATAAGATTAAGGTCTTCTTCTCATTCTTCTTTTCTCTTGTCATCTGCACGAGGCACTGGTCAATCTGAGGAAAGACCTGCTCACAACAATCAAACAGTGTTAGGCCATCTCCCGTCAGCTGTAACTTTTTGCCGTCACGAATAAATAAACGACGCCCCAGTGCCTCTTCCAAATTTTTTAACTGCTTACTGACCGCACCTTGAGTGACAAAGAGTTTTTCAGCAGCGATGGTTACACTGTCATAACGGGCGACATAATAAAAAAACTTAAGAGAATTCAGTGACACGCGCTCAATCATTCCAAAAACTCATCAAAAGGAAAGAATTAAAATCGATTTTCACTATATCAAATATATGAAAAATATATAAATCCTTTTAATTCAACCCAAACAAGGATCAATGAGTGAATGAAATTATAGCGATTGCAATCATTACCCTACTTGCAGTCATTAGTCCTGGTGCTGACTTCGCTTTAGTCAGCCGAAATAGTTATCTGTATGGGCGTAAACAAGGGATCTATACCGCATATGGTATTGCTTGTGCTGTATGGATCCACATTAGCTATAGCGTACTGGGGCTCAGTTTCTTAAAGCACTACATTCCGAACCTATTGCATATCATTCAATATATTGGCGCGCTGTATCTGATGTATATCGGGTACAAAACATTTACCCAACAGCAAATTAGTGACCATACCACCCATGCTTTACTGCATCCACGGCAAGCATTTATACAAGGTTTTCTTGGCAACAGTTTGAATCCCAAAACTACACTATTTGTGATGAGCATCTTTGCACAGTTACTGCGAGGCAATCATGGTCTAATGCATTTAATTGTTTATGGCATGTTTATCTCGGTCAGTCATCTGCTGTGGTTTTTGCTCATTTCACTATTCTGCTCTACCCCAGTGATCCGAAATAAAATTTTACGCAAACAAGTGAGTATTAACCGTGTCATCGGTACCGTACTCGCAACTTTAGGACTTTGCTTATTTCTCACAAATTAAGCATGAGTGGTACCTGCGTTTAAACACTAAAATTTGGGCATAAAAAAACGTCCTCTAGGGACGTTTTTTTATTTGCTTGCTAATGCCTGCATCGCTGATGTCACGACGCAAGAACAATTATGCTGGTGTATGATACATGAGATAAAGTTCGTTTAAGTTCTCTGGAATTTCTTCTGCAAGCTCATCCATTAACTGACCGTTACGACGGAAAGTTTCCATTTGCGGATCTTCTTCATCAATCCCACTAAATACCATAATTGGTAAAGTAAGATCGACCAGTTGCTCTTCAAACTCAGGCGTGAACCATGCATCTTCATTGAGGAACATTGCATCGACAAAACCAACGCTCCAATCCCCTAAACTTGACTCAACATCTGCCTCTTCAATTTCAAAAGGAAATTCAATCCCTTCTTCATTGGCAAGGTTTTGACGAATAGACTCAAGCCAAGCTTTCACTTGCGCGATGATCTCGGCAGGCACTTTCTTTTGATTATTATCAAAAAGTTCATCCAACCATTTTGCAAAAGTAGGACCAACTGCAATTGCACACAAGAAACCATGAGTCGCTGCAAAATCTAGACCATACTCATTTTGGTCACCATCTAGATATTCACTCAATAAGTCTAAATCTAAAGCACTCATTTCAAATCCAAATTCAGAAACTGATTAGGGCATTAGCATAGCATTTTCAGACACGATGCTACATCTGATTTTAGTCTTCTTCGTCGTCAAAATCGTCGTCATCGTCGATGTCGTAATCAAAATCTTTAAGCTCACGTTCCAAACGGCGCTGTGCAAGAAGGTCATCAATCAGGCGACGTTTTTCTAATGATTCTTTCGCACTAATTTTACTTGATGACTCATCAAAATTAACATCATCATCAGCGTAGTTATCATCTAGTTCAAAATCTGTAGAAGACACTAAAACTACCTCATAGTGAAAAAATGTGAAGGGTCTTAGCCGCTATTTATATGGGTTCCAGAACCTTGTCAAGTTTTATTTGCATTTAGAGCAATTAATTTGATTTTTAGTCTTTATTTCTAACCAATTTTTATGGCATGATATAATCCACCCTGCGTCTTTATAGTTTACGACTTTAAATGGTCACATAAAATCCAAATCTTTCAGATTTCAAATTTGGGTTTTGAACTTGAGTACGCTAGGGATGAACTTGAAAACAACAAATTCACCCCCATCTAAATCACTGAATTTATATTTTTAATATTTTATCAGGCAGCTTTTGGCTGACTATCCCTGATGGAATACGCAGTTATTTACAAATAAGTTTATGAAGCGAATTGTGCCCAGATGCACAGTTTTCCACTGCCACAGATTCAACGAAGAGTAAGCAAAGATGAGCGATATGACTTCCCCTACTTCACAAGTAGCGGCTCTGATTAGCCGAGGCAAAGAGCAAGGTTACCTAACTTACGCTGAGGTTAACGATCATCTCCCAGACTCGATCACTGAAAGCGAACAGATTGAAGACATTATTCAAATGCTTCAAGACGTTGGTATTCCTGTGCACGAACGTGCGCCTGAATCTGATGATGCAATGTTTGAAGGTGGTAATGAAGCTGCCGATGAAGTTGCTGAAGAAGAAGCCGCTGCTGTTCTTGCCTCTGTAGAAAATGAGCCTGGTCGTACCACTGACCCTGTCCGCATGTATATGCGTGAAATGGGTACTGTTGAACTGTTGACGCGCGAAGGCGAAATCAGTATTGCAAAACGTATTGAAGAAGGGATTCGTGACGTTCTTCACTCGATTGCTTACTGGCCAAATGCGGTTGAAGTGGTATTACAAGAATACAAAGATTATGAAGCAGGCGAACGTCGCCTTGCAGACATCCTTTCAGGTTATTTAGACCCTGAAACTGATGAAGCGATTCCAGAAGTTCTTGAAGAAGAGTCTGAAATTGATGAAGAAGATGATTCTTCAACCAAGTCTACCAAAGATGTGAAATTGGATGACGACGAAGAAGAAGAAGAGTCTGAAAGTGATGATGATTCTGAAGGTGAATCTGGCCCAGATCCTGAAATTGCCAAAGCGCGCTTTGACGAACTGAGTGCTGCTTGGAAAAACACCCGAACCATCATCGAAAAACATGGTCGTTCAAGCAAAGAAGCAGAAGACGCTTTAGAGTCACTTGCAACTGTGTTTATGATGTTCAAATTTACACCACGTTTATTTGACATCATTTCGGAAATGATCCGCGGTACTCATGAACAAATCCGTACCTCTGAACGTGAAGTAATGCGCTATGCAGTACGTCGTGGTCGTATGGATCGTACTCAATTCCGTACTTCGTTCCCTGGTCAAGAATCAAACTTTGCTTGGTTAGATGAACAAATTGCGAAAGCTTCGCCAGACCAAAAAGGCTATCTTGAAAAAGTACGTCCTGACGTTTTAGCGTTCCAACAAAAAATTGCAGATATCGAAAAAGATTTGGGCCTTGATGTTAAAGGCATCAAAGACATTTCAAAACGTATGGCTGTAGGTGAAGCGAAAGCACGCCGCGCGAAAAAAGAAATGGTTGAAGCCAACTTACGTTTGGTTATTTCGATTGCGAAAAAATACACCAACCGTGGTTTACAATTCTTGGACTTGATCCAAGAAGGTAACATTGGTTTGATGAAAGCCGTAGACAAGTTTGAATACCGTCGTGGTTATAAGTTCTCGACTTATGCAACATGGTGGATTCGTCAGGCCATTACTCGTTCGATTGCCGACCAAGCGCGTACCATTCGTATCCCAGTACACATGATCGAAACCATTAACAAGATCAACCGTGTATCACGCCAACTTCTGCAAGAAATGGGCCGTGAACCAACACCTGAAGAACTCGGTGAACGTCTGGAAATGGACGAAGTTAAAGTGCGTAAAGTGCTGAAAATCGCTAAAGAACCAATTTCGATGGAAACACCGATTGGCGATGATGAAGATTCTCATTTGGGTGACTTCATTGAAGACAGCAACATCACTTCTCCTGTCGATGCTGCAACGTCTGAAGGCTTAAAAGAAGCAACGCGTGAAGTGCTTGAAAACTTGACTGAACGTGAAGCGAAAGTTTTGAAAATGCGTTTTGGTATCGATATGCCAACGGACCATACTTTGGAAGAAGTGGGTAAACAGTTTGACGTGACACGTGAACGTATTCGTCAGATTGAAGCGAAAGCACTGCGTAAATTACGTCACCCTTCTCGTTCTGAACACTTACGTTCATTCCTAGAAAACGACTAATTGATACCGATACACTGGAGACTTGAAATTTAATCACGAGTCTCCATTATGTATTTAAGAGCAACACCTAACGCCTGCAGTTTCGCAGGCGTTTGAAATAAGGGGGACTGACGCTCATGACTATGTTAGACCGTACACCATCACGTGAATTACAAGAACATCTTTGGGTATTCCCGATGGACTACCCAATCAAACTCATAGGCTTTGCCAGCACTGAGTTACATGTTGCAGTGGTTGAAATTTTAGTCAAACATTTCCCTGATTTTGATGGTGAATCGATCCAAGTCCAACCATCACGCACAGGTAAATACCATTCTTTAACTGCCCAATTGCGTTTTGAAGAATTAGAACAAGTTCATCAACTGTATGCAGACCTTGCAGCTTGTCCGTTAATTAAAACGGCGCTGTAATTCAAATGATGTATCAATGAAACACGCTTACGAGCGTGTTTTTTTGTGCCTAAATTTTTGATCTATTGAATTCAGCTTATTCACTGAAGAAATCCTCCTACGCTCTAGATCTTTTCTTTATAATTTCAGACATACTTTTTGTTTTATAAGGACGCAAGTGCCGTGTCAGATGCCGTTCTCAAACCACAACTGATTATTCGCCAGTTTGATAATTTAACTTCATATGCTGACCGCTTTGTAGAAATGAAAGTACTGACTGAACAACGGGATGCAGACACACCCGATGAACTTTGGATTTTGCAACATCATGATGTTCTCACTCAAGGTCAAGCTGGAAAACCTGAACACATCCTTATGAGCAGCAACATTCCCGTAGTACAAACGGATCGCGGGGGGCAAGTCACTTGGCATGGTCCCGGTCAGTTGGTGGCCTATTTTATGTTTGACCTCAACCGACTTGGCTGGAACGTCCGCACCTTGGTGTCTTATGCTGAAAACCTCATGATTGAATTACTCAAAAAATATGAGATTGAGGCCTATGCCAAACCTGATGCACCCGGCGTATATGTCGATGGACGCAAGATTGGCTCATTGGGTTTTAAAATTCGTAAAGGCCGCAGTTATCATGGTTTATCCTTAAATATTGACTGTGACTTATTTGGGTTTCAGACCATTAATCCATGTGGCTATGCAGGCTTAGAAATGGTGCGTATCTCAGACCTCAAATCAGACTATCCGCGCTTTGAAAACTTATGTGCCGACATTATTGAAACTTTACAGCACAGCGGTTACTTTAAAGAAGTTCAAGTACAGCATATATAAAGGCTTTGCTTTTCATGGAAAAATAAATTAGAGTATTTACTCTAAACTAATAATTATTTTTAGAAAGGACAACAGCGAGTGATTAACGTAAATTCAGTGAAACCCGCTCTGCAATTGACCTATGTCAAACTTATGATGGATGTGATTGGCCGAGGATTGGTCATGGCCAGCCAAGTCGATAGTGAAATTCAACAAGAAGTTGCCAAATTTCCAGCCAATTTCACCTTATCGATGAATGTCTTTCCAAACGGCCCGGCTTTTTTAGCCAAAGTGACCGAAAACCATCAACTCGAATTACTTACTCCGGGAAGTTTAAAGGCAGATTTAACCATCACTTTTAAACATCTAAGCCATGCCTTTTTGGTGTTTTCATTTCAAGAAAGTACAGCACAAGCTTTTGCACACGACCGTATGATTGCAGATGGCGATATTTCTTATGCGATTCGCCTCGTCCGCTGTCTGAATAAAATGGAATCGTTGATTTTACCGAAAATGGTCGCTGAACTTGCCGTCAAAGAATACCCAACTGAATTGGGCTTAAAAGAAAAACTCACTGGTGCTGCAAATATTTATCTCAAAGTAGCCCAATCATATTTAAAACGGAGTGCATAACATGGCGAAGCCTTATTACGAATTTTTCTGTCCTGTAAAAGTGATCGCTGGTCATGCTGCTTTAGAACACATTCCGTTTGAACTGGCAACATTAGGGGCAACCCGACCTTTAATCATTACCGACAAAGGTGTACGTGCCAATAATTTACTGGCACCCATTGAAGCAGCATTTGAGTCTACCGATGCAGTTATTGGTGCAATTTTTGATGATGTTCCACCCGATTCAAGCTTAGAGACGGTGCGTAAAGCCGCCAATTTATATCGTGAACACCAGTGCGATGCGATTATTGCTGTCGGTGGCGGATCGGTGATTGATACCTCGAAAGCCACCAATATTTTGGTATCTGAAGGTGGTGATGACTTACTCAAATACTCTGGGGCACACAACCTACCTAAACCACTCAAACCCTTTTTTGTGATTCCAACCACATCAGGTACAGGGTCTGAAGTTACCATGGTTGCAGTGGTGTCTGATCCAGAGAAAAATGTCAAACTGCCTTTCGCATCGTACTATTTAATGCCGCATGCTGCGATTCTCGATCCACGCATGACCCAAACCCTGCCACCGCACTTAACCGCGATGACCGCAATGGATGCCATGACCCATGCCGTCGAAGCCTATACATGCATGGCACACAATCCGATTTCAGATGCCTATGCTACGGCTGCAATTAAGAAAGTCAGCAATCACTTGTTTAATGTGCTGGATAATCCAAGCGATGCCAACGGCCGCTTAGAATTGGCTCAAGCTTCGACCATGGCTGGCATTGCATTTTCAAACTCGATGGTGGGCCTTGTACACTCACTTGGACATGCCTTAGGTGCAGTGGCACACTTGCCGCATGGACTATGCATGAACCTGTTCCTCCCTTATGTGCTTGAATTTAACAAGGAAGTGAATGGAGACAAGATTGCAGAGCTCCTGTTACCACTTGCAGGGCCAGACATTTATGCGCAGACTCCTGCCCACTTACGTGCAGACAAAGCCATCAGCACATTACTCACCATGCGTGATCGCTTATTTACCCTAACCAAGTTACCCCGTACCTTGAGTGAAACAGGAAAAGTGACCTTAGAACAACTCGATGAGGTGGCAGAAAAGGCCCTCAACGATGGTTCAATCATTTACAACCCGAAAGAAGCCAGCTTAAAAGATTTAAAAGCAATTTTAGAAAAAGCTTGGTAATTCATAAAAAATCAGCCAATATAGCGACAATCTTAGCCTGATGCTTTTTTAAACATCGGGCTTTTATTTGCCATAAGGAATAATGCTTTCCTTATAACTATTGGCATAAAAACTGCTAAAAAATCTGAAAAAGTTACTGACAAAAGCGGCCAAATTAATGTAGATTGGCGCACTTTTGAAATTAAACACAGGGGGGATCGTTCGTCTCAAACGATCCTTATTAAACATGACTGATCCTTGATCAACGATTAAGAGGATAACGCCGTTGACTAATATTTCTGGGACTCAATCGGCAGCTAAACTGCAAAAAACGCTAGGTCTCTGGCACATCATTATTATTGGTTTAGCTTATATTCAACCAATGACATTATTTGATACTTTCGGTTTAGTATCAGAAGAAAGTCATTATCATGTGCCAACGTCATATATCATTGCTTTAATTGCAATTTTATTCACGTCGATCAGTTATGGTCACATGATTCGTCGCTACCCTTCCTCGGGTTCAGCCTACACCTATGCGCAAAAGTCCATCCATCCGAATGTCGGATTTATGGTCGGTTGGTCATCATGGTTAGACTATTTATTGTCTCCAATGGTCAACATCATTCTTGCCGTGATTTACCTTGAAGCCTTATTCCCTGATGTAAACCATTGGGTCTGGGTGGTAGGTTTAACTGCATTTATGACCGCGGTCAACTTACGTGGTGCACGCTTCGTTGCAAACTTTAATGGTTTGATCGTTTTTGTACAGTTAGGTGTGATTGCTTACTTCACGTGGATGGTTTACAGCTTACTTGCTGGTGGCGTCAACGCAGATGGTACTTTGGTCAATGCGAAATATCAGTTATGGAGTTTAGAGCCATTCTGGAATGAGCTTACTTCACTGGGTGCCCTGATTACAGGTGCGACTTTGCTGTGCTTCTCATTCACAGGTTTTGACTCGCTCAGCTCGCTTGCAGAAGAAACAAAAGATACCGAGAAAACACTACCTAAAGCGATTTTCTTAACGGCACTTTTGGCCGGTGTGATCTTTATTATCAGCACCTACTTCATGCAGATTTACTTCCCGAACGATCCAAAGACTTACTTTGAAGATGTTGCTGCAACACAGCCTGACATTTTACAAGCCGTCGGTGGTGTTGCGTTTAAAACGGTGGTGCTGTACTTCGCAATTGTAACTGTTATGGCATCGGGTATTTCGGCACATGCAGGCGTTTCACGCTTAATGTATGTGATGGGCCGCGATGGCGTGATTAACAAGAAGATTTTTGGTCACATTAGTCCGAAAAGCTTCACACCGTCTTATAACATTCTCATTGTAGGTGCTGTGGCATTAACCGCTGGCTTCATGGACTTAGACATCGTAATTTCGATGATCAGCTTCGGTGCGTTAACTGCATTTACCTTTGTAAACTTATCGGTGATTTCAAGATATGCACTGCGTGATGGCCGCACAAAGAATATTAAAGATATCTTGAGCTTTGTGATAATTCCAATGTGTGGATTCCTCAGTATCTTTGCCATGTGGCTAGAGATTGAAGAAACCGCGTTGAAATTCGGTTTATGGTGGGCAATGTTTGGTATTTTATACTTAGGTTATAAAACCAAAGGCTTTAAGCAACCTGCACCACAACATAATGAATTTGACGATCCGCTCTAATCTTTCATTCAAAAGAAAAAGACGCCAAGTGCGTCTTTTTCTTTTCTAAACTAGAGCTAAAAAACTAGCCCTTAAATTGTTTAGTTATTTTAGCAATACGTTGTGCATAGAATTTTGTGGTTTCGAGATCCCCGGTTGGGATTTCATCCGTACTCGCATCCGATGGTGATTGCACCAACAAGCCTACAGAACCACCCAAATTATTTACATCTTGACGGGTTGCCGCTTTACTATTGGCAGGCAATAAGCCCAAGCTTACCCAAATACCGCCATGCTGCGATGCAAGTGTTTGTAGTTGAATTAAGGTCAGTTGCTTATCACCATTTAAGCTTGCACTATTGGTAAAGCCACCGAAAATTTTATCTTGCCATGCACGAGTGAACCATTTTTTTGAAGATGCATCGGCAAACTTTTTAAATTGCCACGGCGCAGTGCCCATATAAGTTGGTGCACCAAATACAATTGCATCAGATTGATCCAGTGTCAGCCAATCTTGCTCTGAAATGTCGCCATTTGGGTCAATCTCCACCAAATTTGCACCAATTTCTTGCGCAAAAGTTTGTGCAATCACTTTGGTATGTCCATAGCCTGAATAAAAAACCACTGAAATATTCGACATTTTAGTTTCCTCTTTTGAATCACTTGATTGGCATTGCTGCGTCAAGCATGACGCTGCGTAAACCATTAAAAATAAATAGTATGAAATATCTTAAATACTGGCCTGATCGGGCTTGAGCTTCACATAACTTGCAACTTCATCGCTTAGGCCCTGCTTCAACTGCTGGGTCTTTTCACCGATCAAAACTTCATAAGCATTTTGCTCGATGCCTTGAAAGATTTCTTGAGCTACTGTTTCTGGCGCAATCTTCGGAATGGGTAATGAACGAGTCAGATCGGTGTCAATAAAACCCACATGCACCCCCATGACCTGAATATTAAACTGAGACAACCACTGACGACTTGAGTTGGTATAGGACCATGCTGCCGCTTTAGAAATGGCATAGCTGGTCAAAACAGTGCTTGGCTCCCAAGATACATCCGAGAGAATGTTGACCACATAAGCCTGTTGGCTCTTTTGCAAAATCGGAGCAAAAATTTGCGTCACTCGCATCAAGCCCAACAAATTGGTTTCCAAAATCTTTTGCGTAGTCGTGATAATACTGGCTTCGACAGGATGTTCATTCAAAAGTGCAATGCCCGCATTATTCACAAGAATCGTGGTATCTGCGCATTGTTCTGCTGCCTGCTGAATAGATGCTTCGTCATTTACATCCAGTTGAATCGGGGTAAGCCCTTCTTCCTGAAAGCTCCCAATCTGGCGCATACCCACATAGATCTTTTTAGCGCCCTGACGACGTGCCTCCCGAGCGATGGCAAGTCCTAAGCCACGATTCCCACCCGTAATAAAAACAACAGCCTCTGAAACTTTCATCATGTGATCCATCCAATTGCCAGTATCTTGCGAAAGCGTAGTCTGATGACAGCGCTGCATTAAGTCTGTATTCATGATACACTTATGAAACCTAGTATCAATTAGTTACCACTTGGTAACTGGTCTGATTGATTGTTTCAAATGAAGATAGAACGTAAAAGGAGCATGGTTAGAAATGAATAAACCAATGAAATTTAATATTTTTCATCCAGATTGTCCTGCTCGTCTTTTTTTTGAAAAATTTGCAGACAAGTGGATTTTATTGATTGTGTATACACTGGATCAGGAGTCACAGCACTTTA
Organism: Acinetobacter sp. Gutcm_16; assembly: GCF_028649355.1. Lineage (NCBI taxonomy): Bacteria > Pseudomonadati > Pseudomonadota > Gammaproteobacteria > Moraxellales > Moraxellaceae > Acinetobacter > Acinetobacter sp. Gutcm_16. The sequence goes on from NZ_JAQSUV010000009.1 coordinate 21,528, forward strand.
ATGAGCTCAAGAAAAATGTTTTAGGTATTTCACCTAAAGTACTGTCACAAAAATTAAAGATCTTAGAGCGCGATGGTTTTTTGACGCGAACCATTCATGAAGATAACGTGATTCGAGTGGAATATGCGTTAACCGAGATTGGCAAAGACTTTGCTCAAAATGCCTATCAAATGAAAGATTGGGTCGAAGCCAATATGCTTAAAGTTTTAAAATCCAGAGCTGGATTCGATCAAAAGCTAGAAAAAACAGAACCCGCTTAAGCGGGCTCTGTTACAGCAATTTGATTAGGCTAAAGGCTTAAAACCCTGCTGACGCCATGCTTCATACACAATCACGGCGGTCGCATTGGATAAATTCAAACTGCGCGAGTTTTCAGCCATAGGTAGACGAATCCAATGCTCTTTTGGAAACAACATACGCACCTGTTCAGGCAGACCACGCGTCTCAGGTCCCATGAGTAAAGCCACAGGGCGATTCAAATCCGAAGTATGCGGGGTTTCCTTTCCTTTGGTGGTTAGAGGATAAATCGCATTTAGATCAACCCCTTTTTCAGCTAAATCCGCTAAACACTCATCGAATGTTTCCCAAATTTGCATGCGCGCCCACTCATGGTAGTCCAAACCTGCACGTTTAAGTTTTTTATCATCTAGCTCAAAACCAAGTGGCTTAACCAAATGCAGCTGCGCTCCAGTATTGGCACATAAACGAATGATATTGCCTGTGTTTGCAGGAATTTCGGGCTCGTATAAAACAACATGGATCACAGCTTTTCTCTACTCTTTCAATATGGCAATAATTAATCTTGCCACTGTAATTGTTCACGCAAGCTTACTACATCACCAATGATGGTCAATGTAGGCGCTTGAATATGATTTTCTTCAACTTTTGATGCAATATCCGCTAAGGTCCCGACCACCACTTTTTGTTCTGGCGTGGTACCTTTCGAGATCAAAGCAACAGGCATGTCTGGGCGCTGCCCATGCTCAATTAACTTTTCACAAATTTTCTCTAAACCAACCAAGCCCATGTACAGCACAAGCGTTTGATTCTGATAGACCAACTCATCCCAAGGTAACTCGGGCGAACCTTCTTTTAAATGGCCCGTAAGGAAACGCACACTTTGCGCATAATCGCGATGTGTCAACGGAATGCCTGCATAAGCCGAACAACCCGAAGCTGCTGTAATCCCTGGCACTACTTGAAATGGTACACCTGCTGCAAAAAGCTCTTGAATTTCTTCACCACCACGACCAAAGATGAAAGGATCACCACCTTTTAAACGGCAAACTCGTTGACCTTTTGAGGCATATTCCACTAGTAAGGCATTGATGCCTTCTTGCGGTACAGCATGGTTAGAACGGGCTTTACCCACATAAATTTTTGTTGCATCGCGACGGCAGAGTTCCATAATCGCAGGAGAAACCAAACGATCATAAATCACCACATCAGCTTGTTGCATCAAACGCAATGCTTTGAGGGTCAGCAACTCAGGATCACCTGGACCTGCACCAACCAAATACACTTCACCTTTCGGGGTTTTCCACTCCAACAGTGCTTGTTCGATTAAACGATCCGCTTCTGTAAGATTGTCATGAAAAACCTGTTCTTTCAGGGGACTTGCATATAAGTCTTCCCAAAAAACACGGCGCTCGTCAGGATTGGAAATCTTCGCTTTCACCGCTGCACGCCATTTTCCTGAAAACTCAGCCAACTTACCCATCCCATGTGGAATACTGGTTTCAAGCTGGGTTCGAATTTGGCGAGATAACACGGGGGATGTACCATTACTGGCCACTGAAATAACCAAAGGCGAACGATCGACGATGGCAGGAACCATGAAACGGCAATGTGGTGGATCATCAACACTGTTGACCAGTATTTTCAGCGCTTCACAGTCCTCAAAGACTTGGGTATTCACCGCATAATCATCTGTTGCAGCAATCACTAAACGATAGTCATTGAGTTGCATCTGTGCAGGATATAGCGCTTGGATATATTGCCCTTGGCTTTCTTCAACCAGTTGCAATAAATTTGCATCAATATCAGGAGCAATGATATGAATCACCGCTCCTGCTTTATGTAACAACACTGCCTTACGGTAAGCAATATGCCCACCACCGACAATCAGACAAGGTTGCTGTTGCAACTTTAAAGAGATTGGAAAAATATCCACACACGACCTCAATGAGTTTTATCTGACTGTCTTAAAGCAATTATTGTGCACAAAACTGTGCAGTACATCGACTTTATTAGTCAATGTACTCAGCGCCGCCCATATATGGACGAAGCACGGTCGGAATTTCAATCGAACCATCAGCACGTTGGTAGTTTTCCATGACCGCAAGTAAAGTACGGCCCACAGCCAAACCTGAACCATTCAGCGTATGTACAAATTCAGTTTTCTTTTGATCTGCACGGTAACGTGCTTTCATACGACGCGCTTGGAAGTCACCCATGTTTGAACATGAAGAAATTTCGCGATACGTATTCTGACTTGGTACCCAAACCTCAAGATCGTAAGTTTTAGTTGCACCGAAGCCCATATCACCACCACAAAGAATGATCTTACGGTACGGTAAACCAAGTGCTTTCAAGATCCCTTCAGCATGACCTGTAAGCTCTTCAAGCGCTTGCATTGAGTCTTCTGGTTTAACAATTTGCACCATTTCAACTTTGTCGAATTGATGCTGACGAATCAACCCACGCGTATCACGACCATATGAACCTGCTTCACTACGGAAACATGGCGTATGTGCTGCATATTTCAGTGGTAAACGGTCTGCATCAATGATTTCATCACGCACGAAGTTGGTTACAGGCACTTCCGCAGTTGGAATGAGGTAATACTCTTTTTCACCTTGTAATTTGAATAAATCTTCTTCAAATTTAGGTAATTGGCCTGTACCACGGAGTGAGTCAGCATTGACTAAATACGGTACATAAGCTTCGGTATAACCATTTTCCAAAGTATGCGTATTCAACATGAACTGGGTAATCGCACGTTGTAAACGAGCAAGTGGGCCTTTAAGCACGCTGAAACGAGAACCTGTCAATTTGGTCGCAGTTTCAAACTCAAGACCACCCATCCACTCACCTAAGTCAGTGTGATCTTTAATTTCGAAGTCAAACGTACGCGGCGTACCCCATGTGAGGATTTCCACGTTATCACTTTCGTCTTTTCCTTCAGGAACAGACTCATCTGGCAAGTTTGGAATGCTGAGTGATTTCGCTTCAAGTTCAGCTTGTAATTCAGACAAAGCGACTTCTGCCGCTTTGATTTCATCACCAATCGCTGACATGCGCGTCATAATTTCAGATGCATCACCACCAGCTTTTTTAATTTGGCCAACTTGTTTTGCACCCGAATTACGTTCAGCCTGAAGAGATTCAGTTTTGGATTGAATCTCTTTACGGCGAGCTTCTAGTGATGCCCATTCTTCAACATTCAGTTGTACACCACGTTTTGCTAAGGCTAAATTTACAGCCTCAATATTATTTCTGAGTAATTTCGGGTCGATCATAGCCAATCTTTTGCAAAGAAAAAAACTGGCTATAGTGTAAGCGCTTCAGGCCGAAAAATACAGTCACGCTATCACTAGCTGTGGCTTATTACAGCAATTTTCATGGCTTTTCTTTGCTCGATTTTTCTCGTTCAGCTGCATAATCGACAAAACTTGGCAAATATTCCGCCTTAATTAAGCCGCTGGCTTGTTGATACGGTAAAACCAATTCAGACATTCCTTCTGCATAAGACGCTAATTCATATAAGGGATAGACAAACACCACACCTTTGGCACTCATATAATAATTATCGGTTAGCTTCAATTGCTCGCGTGAAATATTATGATCGGACAGCCACATGCTATTGGCACTATACAATGCATCTAATAATTGAGACTCTGTCTTGTCCACCACAATGTCACTCAGCGCAACACGTTTTTTCGTTGCCAAATCTAAGGTGATGTATTCGTTGTGATACATGCCATGTGCGGCACGCGCTGGGTAGTGATAATACATCAAGACAAAATCAGCATATTTGCCACGCTGCGCCACATAACGGACATCAGACAAAGTTTCACTGAGCATGTTTTCATCAATCTGTGGCTTAGCCTGCTTCGAGCTTTCAAACGCCACAGGATTGGCTTTTTTCATCCGCTCATCAAAATATTGATTGATCCATGGAACATTGGTGTCCAAGCTGTACAGCTGGTATTTGGTGCACCCTTCTTCATCACAAGCAATAGAACGCGCCAATTGTAATGGTCGAACTTTCGCCTCAATCAATGGCAAGGTCTGTACAACTTGAGCTGGTTTAGCTGTTTCTTCATTTTTTGCAGCGTTACTGTCATTTTGTGGCTGGCATGCGCTGAGCAATCCAACACACAACATCATTGCAAAGACAGATCCAATTTTATTGTTATGAAGTAATATCATGATTTACCCGCAGTTAAGTATTCAATAGCACAGACTATACAAAGCACAGCCATAACTTCCCACCACGTTATGTAACTGAACGTGACCCAATAAAAAACCACCCGAAGGTGGTTTTAAACAACAGACTCATTTTATTGGTCAATAATGTCTGTGCCTTTAGGCGGAGTAAAATTAAAGGTTGAAGCTGGGATATTGGTATTTACCTTGGTGTTATTAAAACGCACATAGGTTGTTTGTCCTAAAGAATCTTCTAAGATCATTAGCGTCGGCGCATTTTTCGCACCAAAACTGATCGTTAAACTTTGAAACGCACCATCATCGCTTTTTGGGTACAGGGTATAGTAAGTTTTGCTCTGATTTGGTTGCGTAATACGGTATGACTTACGAATCTGTTCCGTATTCCCTGACAATAATAGTGCAGGGGTATTCGCCACCTGTTCATCTAAAGTCTGACGAACTGCTTGCTGTAAGTCTGGATCATAAATCCAAACCGTTTTGCCCGAAGTCACAATGGTTTGTTTTGCAGGGCTTGTAGTTTCCCAATAGAATTTCCCTGGACGCTCAACTTTCATCACCCCTTTAAAGGTCTGATTCATGTGCTGGGCAGATAAACCTTGTTTCTTCGGTGCTTTAGATGAATTTGTGACTTTGGTGGTTTGCTCAAAGTTAGAACTGATACTTTGGATACCACTCAACTGTTTCACTAAACTCGTCGTCGCTTGTTGCTCCGATGCTGCAACCGGAGCTGCAAATACTGTACTGCTCATAACAGGGCCAAGTGTTACTACACCTACTGTCATTGCACATAAAGTCTTACGAAGCATTTTCATAATCTCACCTTTTATAATTTGCGCAGTCGCAATTTGTTAGATGAGCTATCTTAAATCAAATTTTATGGCTAATAATTGAGAATATAAGAAGATTTGTATATTTATTGGTGCTTAATGTTGTGAAATATCCATCATGATGAAGATCAGATGTGCTCTTTACATATAGAAAAGCCTCTGAATGTGCAGAGGCTTTTCTAACTGAGGTTAAGAATTATCACTGTCATTTCCATTGCCAACCAATTGCTGCACCTGCACCGAAATCACCTTCACTATTGGTTGTCACAGCTACTTTGTATACATATTTGTTACTTTCAGTCACACCGCTGAGACCAAAAGCATAACCTTGCTCACCTTCCCATGTACCCACGCCGGCACTAAACATATTGTAGCCAGCATCTGTCGGTTGCGGTAAAGATGCTATTGCAATACTTGATGCAACTGCTGCATAGGTTCGATCTTCGAGTTTTCGCATGTCTCGGTTCAAGGCATTTACACGACTATCCGTATAAGCATTTGCTTGATTGAGGGTTTGTTGCCCAACTTGGTTCACATAAGTTTTTGCTTCATTCAGGATGTAGGTGTCAGCAGCATCCATCACTTCTTTAGAGATCCCATTGGTACCGTTTGTACCTTTAAGACTTGCTAACCATTGAGTAATGCTGCCCTCAAAACCATTACCAACTGCAACATCATAAGCACTAAAACCTGTTGCACCAGTCATCCCTGTGTTACCCATATCGCCTTTTAAGCTCGCGAGCCATTCGGTGATGGTTCCATTAAAACCATTAACTTGCGCAACTTGATAAGCATTATATCCTGTTGCTCCCGTTTCACCTTGCACACCTTGTAAACCTTGTGCCCCTGTTGCCCCAGTATCACCTTTTACACCTTGGATACCTTGTGCCCCAGTATCACCTTTTACACCTTGGATACCTTGTGCTCCAGTATCACCTTTTACTCCTTGGATACCTTGCTCACCCTGTAAACCTTGGAGACCTTGTTCACCTTGTGCTCCAGTGTCACCTTTCACACCTTGTAAACCTTGAAGACCCTGTTCACCTTGCGCTCCAGTATCACCTTTTACTCCTTGGATACCTTGGAGACCTTGCTCACCTTGCGCTCCAGTATCACCTTTTACACCTTGGATACCTTGGAGACCTTGTTCACCTTGTGCTCCAGTATCACCTTTTACACCTTGGATACCTTGCTC
>NZ_JAQSUV010000010.1:0-31560 GCF_028649355.1 Acinetobacter sp. Gutcm_16
CTGGTAGAGCAGCGGACTTTTAATCCGTTGGTCCCGCGTTCGAATCGCGGACGACCCACCATTTATTTAAATCCTCTTTAATTGCATTGATATGACATTTATTTAGCGACACGCTATTTAAGTCATAAAATTCGCACGCTGTTCATTTCTTCACTATTTTTATTCTTCAGTCTTATTCTGTTGCTTTGCCCAATTCCATTTTAACTATGAATTAGGCTCACGCTTTAATGTATACGCACGCTCTAATTTCGGAAAACCTCGCGCATACAATTTTTGGTTAGTGGCATCTAGATTATTACTTTTATCTAAATCCATTTGCAGCGTTTGCGAATCCACCACGCGATAATAAAAATTAATCCCCTCTTTACGATGGACGATCAGCTCGGTTCGCTCTTTATTCATGGTCCATGTATCACGGCGATAACTTAAGCTTGAAAGTCCAGGGCGCTGTTTTTCCGAAAAGACCTTACCTAAGCGCACAATACTACGATGCACCGTACCATCGGGTAAAAAATTGAGAATAAAATCAGCCTTTCCCGTTTCACAAGGGAAAAAATAACCATCACATTGAATTTGTGTGCGATAACGCCCAATAAACTGCTGTTCACTAATATCAAGCGTGCGAGGTGCATACTCCGAATCATCTTGCATGGTTGCCCGCCCTGCCACCTCAGTCAGCTTCTTCCCCGACTCAGGCGGAACAGCCGCGTCCTCTACCGTACTATTTTCATGTTGTTGTGATGTCTCCGACAACCCACCATCACAGCCAGCTAACGATACACCGATTAGCCCCACCGCTCCTTGCAGTAATGCGCCAATCAAACCCTGATGCTTTCGTTTCAACTTCATTCCACACTCACTTCCTGCACGTGATTAATCTCCATAACCATCACGAATATTCCATCCTGACCTCTGGTGTTTTCTCGGATTCAAATGACTTGCTGACTTTAAACAGCTGGCTCAACGCCAAATAGAGCACATTTTAATCCTGATCAAAACCCCAGCTTTTATCTCTTTACATAACTTTACTTTTTAATTAGCTCCGTCACCTTTAAAAACTTAATTCCATCTCCATTTTTAAATTATGAGTGCAAAAAGCCACTCAGATTTTAATTTTTAAGGAGACCTAGATGGCCAATGTTGGTTTATATCGCTCAAACCGCTCAAACATGATTGCTGGTGTGATGGGTGGTATTGCTGAACGTTTTGGTTGGAACGCAAATTTACTTCGTATTGTTTTCATCACCATTTCACTGTTAAGTGCAGCATTCCCTGGAATTTTGGTTTACCTAATTCTTTGGTTGGTGATGCCGAAACAAAAAGACCAAATTGAGCATTCTCCACAGGCTCGATCAGGTTATAGCAATACGATGCGTACCGTTAATCCAGATCATCGCAACCCATAAGCGCACATCTTTCGTCTCAAAAAAGTTTCTTTTTATGCTACGACAACTTCCCCCAAAGTGTCGTAGCTTTTTTTTGCCTACGACACTCACATGACTTAGCGATGCTGCAACAGACGATACAATGCTGCAATCATATCGGCACGGCTAATGATGCCGACCAAAGCCTTGTTTTCAACCACAGGAATATAGTTAAAAGAACGTTCAACAAAGTACGGGATCAAATCTTGTAGTTCTTGATCCGGCTGCACAGTCACCACCTGACGTTTCATAATGTGCTTGACTTGATCTTGCCAAGAGGTACGCAAATCCGTCGCCTTTTGGAACCATTCCACCACTTCATATAAAGCCAAGGTGCCGCATACTTGTTCAGCTCGATTTAACACAGGTAAACTCATCAGATTGACCTGTTTAAATTTTTCCACAGCGACTTGAATGTCTTCATCTTCATATAAACACAGGACATCTTTACTCATAATGTCCCGACAGCGTAGGTCTATATGAAAGCGAGTATCGGCCTGTGCTTGGGCTTTTAAAATCAGTTTTTGTAAATCATATTCACTGATGTCAAGCAACTGTGTTTCTTGGGCTAAAACTTGATGAATATCTTCAGGTTGAATGGTGACCTTCTGGGTTGGGGTCGGGTCGGTGCTACGCGTATTGACTTGCGCCACAGTTGGGTATTGTTTCCCGAGCAATCGGTTGAACACAATCGCAATCACTAGAAGCAGAATCGAGTTGAGTAAAACAGGATAAAACACAAACTGATAACCTAACTCGTGTACCGTCTCGCCTCCCAACACCGCTGTAATCGCCACAGCACCACTCGGTGGATGTAAAGAGTCTGTCGTCATCATCAAAATAATCGACAAAGCCACAGCAACACTAAATGCTTCTGTTAAGTTGGAAATATAGAGTGCGCAGGTCACCCCAATTACTGCTGCAATCGTATTCCCAATCACAATATTCCATGGCTGAGCCAAAGGACTGGCTGGTACGGCAAAAAGCAACACAGAGGACGCGCCCATCGGGGCGATATACCATGCATTGATCCCACCCAAAAGCCACCAACTTATGAGTGAAGACAGTGCTAATCCCAACAATGCACCTAAACCACAGAGCATTCTTTCCTTTAGCGGTAACACTTTAAAATTCGGTTTTAAGGTATTTAACCATTCAAGTTGCATATGAAACACAGCCACCCTTCTACTTTTTCGCACTTAACCGGTGCAAAATTATACGTGGTCTCACCAATAAGATGCATCTATTTTACATCTTATTTTTATGAGTAATTCTACTGAATTCTTTAGTGAACGTATTGCTGTAACTGTACAACCCGTTCAGCATACTGCTGCATAGGACAAAAAGCATACATGGGCGATCCAACATACTGCCCTGCATTCTCACACTCTTGCTCAACATAGGCTTTCCACAAGTGCTGCGACTTTAAAATGGCTTGATAACGTTCTGGCTGTTTATCCTGCTGACTTTGTACACGTATTTGATCGAGTAATGATACGATTTTCTTTTCATCAAGGTGTTTGGCTCGTTCTGAACAGATCTCCACCACACTATTGTTAATACTGACAAGCTGTAAAGCCTGAATGGTCTGCTCAACACATTGGTTATAAATATCTGGCTCGGCCTCTTGCTGCTGCGCGTGAACCGCTCCACTGAACGTAGCCAGCAGAACAAGGATCTGAAGATAAAATTTTGGCATGGTGTGCTCTTGGTTTTATTGTGCAAAAATTTAATATAATAAAATCCCTGACTTCTTTGATACATTTTTCCTTTAATATAAGACCAACTTTACAACCATAAACACCAATGAAAGAAAATCAACGCGAAGAGCTTTTAAAACATTTAGCAGCGTCTCTACACGATGCAAAAAAAGAAGGTGGAGCAATTTTACTGGTCGGTGCAGGCATTTCTGTTTCCGCGGGTATTCCACCTGCACAAAAGCTCATGCAAATTGCGATTGAGAACTTTTCTAATTATTTTACGGAAGAGGAAAAAGAACAATCAATAGAGGATTTAAACAAACTTCAATACAACGACATTATGACCAAGCTTTCTAATGTTAAACGCAAAGAACTATTTAAATGGTTTATTGAAGGCAACCCAGAAAAAGGAATTGAAAAAGCAAAACTCAATTTTGCGCATATCGCAATTGCAGAGTTATTAAAACAAGGCTATTTCAGCAGAATACTTACTGTTAATTTTGACCCTCTATTAATCCATGCTTGTTATATGGTTGGTATGTATCCATTCCCTGCAATTTATGATTTAGGTGCAATGGGTAAAGTGAATGCCGAGCTGTTACATGATCCAAGTATCGTCTATTTAAATGGCCAACATGTTGGCTTTGTCCAACGTAATACTACTGATCAATTAGAGGCTCATAAAGAAACACTAAGCCAAATCGTTCGTTCAACTGGTTGTTCTAAAACTTGGGTCGTTGCTGGTTATAGTGGAGAAAACGACCATCTTATGGATGCCTTAAACGAGTTACGTCCATATAACAATTGGCTGTATTGGTTGGAATATAGTAATCAAGTTTTACAGAAAGAAAGTCACAATTTCTTAGAAAATGATGAAGAATGTAAAGTTATTTATGAGTGTGATGCTGATGAAACATTCATGAATATCTCTTATTTGCTTGATTGCAGTTTAGACTTTATTGAGCGACCACATAAGGAATTAGAAATGTATCTAGAGGAAATTAGATTTGAAACATCGAAAAACTCTCAACATAGATATACTGCTAAAATTAAAAAATATATAGAAATATTAGAAACCAATACAGCTATTAGCCAATTTAAACATGCTGATCAAGTAGACATGCTATTGGCTTATCTAGAAGACCTCATTGCTAACAAAATACCCTCTCCTCATGAAGATAACTTAAAAAAAATAATAGAAGTTTGTGAAAGAATATCGCAATTATCACCCGAGCACGATGCTACATATTGGTATTGGGGCGACGCTTTATTTGCTACGGCAAAATTAGAAGGAATAGATAAAAAAGAATTTCTTAAAGAGGCTGAAATAAAGTATCAGCTATCCATTGAGAAAGATATCTCAGAGGATATTAATATTAAAGCTAGGAAACTTTATGAGCTTTACAGATATCAGCACTTTCTAACAAATGACGAAACTACAAAAAATGACTTGCTAAAAAAAGCTTTAGCAAGTCTAAATCTATGTACAGAATTATCCTTAGAAAAAGCAAAGATTTACTCATTACTAAATGAACCCAAATTAGCGGTGAGTCACTTAAATAAAATCAGATATAAAAATAAGAACACTTCTATACTTGGAAGTCTTTTTTCATTTCTCAACTATTCAATAGAAGATGTGATAAGTGATGAAGATTTTCGTCCAATTAAGAATCATCCCGATTTTCAGCATTGGGTAGAGCAAAAACAGAAGGAAAGTATAAGTGCATAACCTTTGCTACTCCCCCACAAAATCCTTATAATTGAGCACAATTTTTATCTAATTTTAAGTGGATGACCATGAGTCGCGCCATATCGCATATTGATACATTCCAAGGCTTAATTCTTGCCTTACAAAACTACTGGGCTGAACAAGGTTGTGTCATTTTACAACCTTACGATATGGAAATGGGTGCAGGGACATTCCACACTGCAACATTCTTACGCGCACTTGGGCCAGAAACTTGGAACGCAGCATACGTTCAACCATCACGTCGTCCTAAGGATGGTCGTTATGGCGAAAACCCAAACCGTTTGCAACACTATTACCAATTCCAAGTGGTACTGAAACCAAACCCAGATAATATCCAACAACTTTACCTAGACTCGTTAAAAGCCATTGGTATTGATACCCTTACTCACGATATTCGTTTCGTAGAAGACAACTGGGAATCTCCAACTCTCGGCGCTTGGGGCTTAGGTTGGGAAGTTTGGCTCAACGGTATGGAAGTGACTCAGTTTACTTACTTCCAGCAAGTCGGTGGTGTTGAATGTTACCCAGTAACAGGTGAAATCACTTACGGTCTTGAACGTTTGGCCATGTATCTACAAGGTGTCGATTCAGTTTACGATCTGGTTTGGACCAAAGGGCAATTTGGTACTGTGACTTATGGTGATGTATTCCATCAAAACGAAGTTGAACAATCAACGTATAACTTCGAATATGCACCAGTCGACAAAATGTTTGAATTATTTGACTTCTATGAAGCTGAAGCATCTCGTTTAATTGAAGCAGAATTACCACTTCCTGCGTATGAACAAGTCATTAAAGCATCACACAGCTTTAACTTACTCGATGCACGTGGTGCGATTTCTGTGACTGAACGTCAACGTTATATTTTACGTGTACGTACTTTGGCTCGTTCAATTGCGCAAAGTTATGTGGCGGCTCGTGCCAAACTTGGTTTCCCAATGGCAGAACCACATTTACGTGATGAAGTTTTAGCGCAACTGAAAGCTCAGGTTGAAGCAGAAGCAGCTCAAGCAGAAAAATCAGCGGAGAACAAATAATGTCTAAACATACAGTTTTATTTGAACTTGGCTGTGAAGAACTTCCTCCAAAAAGCTTAAAAACTTTACGCGATGCATTGCAAGCTGAAACAGAAAAAGGCTTAAAAGATGCAGGCTTAGCTTTTGATTCTATCGAAGCTTATGCAGCACCTCGTCGTTTAGCATTGAAAATTATCAATGTAGATGGTGCTCAAGCTGATACTCAAAAACGTTTCGACGGCCCTGCTGTACAAGCTGCTTATGATGCTGAAGGTAAACCAACCAAAGCACTTGAAGGCTTTATGCGTGGTCAAGGCATTACTGCGGATCAAGTTTCAACTTTCCAAGCAGGTAAAGTTGAAAAAGTTTGTTATTTAAAAGATGTCAAAGGTCAAAGCCTTGATGTTTTACTGCCACAAATTTTGCAAACTGCGTTGGATAACCTTCCAATTGCAAAACGTATGCGTTCTGCGGCAAGCCGTACTGAATTCGTTCGTCCTGTAAAATGGGTTGTATTGTTAAAAGACAATGATGTGGTTGATGCAACCATTCAGGATCATAAAGCAGGTAATGTGACTTATGGTCATCGTTTCCATGCACCTGAAGCGATTACTTTAGCCAATGCAGATGCATATTTAGATGCACTTCGTGCTGCAAAAGTTGTCGCAAATTTTGAAGAACGCCAAGCGATCATTGATCAACAAGTCAAAGCTCTTGCTGATGAGGTGAATGCGATTGCGATCGTTCCTGCTGATTTACGTGATGAAGTAACTGCATTGGTTGAATGGCCTGTTGCGCTTCGTGCAAGCTTTGAAGAACGTTTCCTTGCTGTGCCTCAAGAAGCATTGATCACTACCATGCAAGACAATCAGAAGTATTTCTGTTTGGTGAATGCTGACAATAAACTTCAACCTTACTTCATTACTGTTTCAAATATTGAGTCTAAAGATCCAACTCAAATCATTGAAGGGAATGAGAAAGTTGTACGCCCTCGTTTGTCTGATGCTGAATTCTTCTTCTTACAAGATCAAAAGCAACCGCTTGCATCTCGTAAAGAAAAATTAGCCAATATGGTTTTCCAAGCACAGTTAGGTACGCTTTGGAATAAATCTGAACGTATTGCTAAATTGGCTGTGGCTTTATCTGCAATCACAGGTGCAAATCCTGCGGATGCTGAAAAAGCAGCACTTCTTGCAAAGTGTGATTTAACCTCTGAATTGGTCGGTGAATTCCCTGAACTTCAAGGTATTGCAGGCACTTACTATGCACGTATTGAAGGTGAGAATGATGAAGTTGCGGAAGCTTTAGGTGAGCAATATTTACCTAAATTTGCAGGCGATGTTTTACCGCAAACTAAGACAGGTACGACGATTGCCCTTGCAGATCGTTTAGATACGTTGACTGGTATTTTCGGTATTGGTCAAGCGCCTACAGGTTCTAAAGACCCGTTTGCTTTGCGTCGTTCTGCGATTGGTATTTTGCGTTTAGTGACTGAAAATAATCTTGATGTTTCGATTGAAGAATTGATCAAGCTTGCTTTGGCTGCTTATGGCGATGTATTGAAAGACCACAACAAGACTTTGGCGGATGCTGTTGCATTCCTTGAAGGTCGTTACCGTGCGAAATACGAAGACCAAGGTGTTGCTGTTGATGTGATCCAAGCTGTTCAAGCACTTTCACCAAAATCGCCACTTGATTTTGATAAGCGTGTGACTGCGGTGAACCATTTCCGTAGTTTGCCTGAAGCTGCTGCTTTGGCTGCTGCGAATAAACGTGTTGCGAATATCTTGGCGAAAGAAGCTACACCTACTGGTGAAATTATCGAATCGAAATTGCTTGAAGATGCTGAAAAAGCACTTTATGCAGAGATTCAAAATGTTCTACCTGTAGTTCAACCGCTTTTAGCTGCGAAAGACTACACGGCTGCGCTTTCTAAGTTAGCTGCGTTACGTGCGCCAATTGATGCATTCTTTGAAGGTGTGATGGTCATGGCAGATGATGCTGAATTGAAAGCAAACCGTTTACGTTTATTGGCGCAGTTACGTGGCTTGTTTACCAGTGTTGCGGATATTTCAGTGTTGCAGCACTAAGCCTTAATTGGTTATGAATTAAAAAACCTGCTAGAAATAGCGGGTTTTTTTAATACTAAGAATAAATCAGCAGTAATCATAATAAACCTCACCAATTAAAAACTTTTAAGCAAAAGATGCTGATCTCGTAGTGTCTTGGAAGCTAACTGCTTACATTTATTAGTTCAATTGCGGGATTTGTTTTACTGGTGTTGCCGATATTTCAATGTTGCAGCACTAATCTGAATTGTTGAAATAAAAGACTTGCTTTAAGGCCTACTTTTTAATGAGCTTACTTTAAAAATAATTAATAAGAACCATTAACAATAAGTTGCAATGAAACCTCCTTCCTTCTACTATTCAATACTATAACTATTTAAAAAATAGCTAGTTATAAACTTTATACTTTAAAATCCAGCATAGTTAATTTATATGAAATACCACATCTTATTTTCTTTACTCGCAACTACATTCGTAATCACAGGGTGTACCACTACGAAATCAATCAAATATCCAGTCCATGGACAGAACACAACCATTTCCGTATCTTCAGAACAAATATCTGCCATGACAGAGTCAGGCGCTGGAGATTATTTTATTAGTGATAGCCAAATCACCGTTGGAGATGCAAGTAAGGCTACGTCTAATCCTGCGGCAAGTGCATTTGGTTTAATTGGTATGGGTATTGCGACAGCAATAGAGAAAAATACAAATGCTTCTGCTATTTCTAAAAGTAGCTTAAAACAAGCAATTAAATTTGATGATTTAACAAATGCTAAAATCAATCAAGCTCAAGCGGAACATACTGTTGATCCTTCTCTCAAAATTCTTGCGATCAACCAAGTCTCAGAAATTAAAGTTGTTCCATATGCACGTATCT
This sequence comes from Acinetobacter sp. Gutcm_16, assembly GCF_028649355.1. Taxonomy (NCBI): domain Bacteria; kingdom Pseudomonadati; phylum Pseudomonadota; class Gammaproteobacteria; order Moraxellales; family Moraxellaceae; genus Acinetobacter; species Acinetobacter sp. Gutcm_16. The sequence continues at coordinate 8,840 of NZ_JAQSUV010000010.1, forward strand.
CATTTAAAGAAACACCTCTAGTTTCTGTTAATTTTGGTTTGAAAACGGAATTTAAGAATTCAGCAAGCAACCAATCATCGGCAAAACGTTTTTATAGTTATATGAGTAAAACCAGTGTTCCTTTAAGTGAATGGGATAGCAGCAACAATGCACTCTTTAATCAAAAAGCAGATCAGGCTTTCAATGCTTTAGCTAAAGCATTTATTTTAGATGCTCAACATCAATTAAACTTAAGTGTTTTCAGTGAATCGAAACAAAAAACTTGCCAAAATAACAAAGATGGACTGAACTTAAGCTTTGTAGAGGCGCCAGAGGATATCTGTATTGGTGTATTAAAAGATAAGAAAGGCAAAACCTTTGAAGGTCTACTTTTTGTAGTTGAACAATAAGCCTAAAAAGGTTCTTCAAGCATAAGAAGATACTATATTCAGTGTCTTCTTATGCCGAATGCTTATAAGCGCTTTTAATTATGTAATTCATTCATCATTTAATCTATTTCAGAAAACACAAAGAAAAATAGAAGTAACTTTTTCTAATTCTTTAATATCAAAATCGCTCATATTTTAGTAAACAGTAAAATAGTGATGTCATTAAAATTTATAGCCAACCCTATCTCATTTCCCTATACTCAACCTAACAACTCGCAACAAGAACGAACCTTATGAAATTAAAAACTGTACTTTTCGCTACTTTTGCTGCCCTTTCTATTACAGCATGTACATCTCAACCAACGATTCCACAGTTGACAGCGGGCGTATTACAAGAAGTCCAAGATATTGAAGTTTATCCGGACACAACCAATAACAAAGCAAAATTGACCAAGTTTGAAGACAAATGCGTCATCGAGTTTACTGGCAACCTCAAAGCAGGCAAAGTCGTAGAACAATGGGCGTTCCGTGACTACACCCTCATCACAGGTGGCTCAGCAACCTTTGCACTCGATGGCACCAGCACAGCAAACAAATTTGAATTACACGATGCAGAAGTACAGAAAAACTTCCTCGCACTACGTAATCACTTTGCAAAAGAAGCCTTAGCGCAATGTAACTAAGCAAATCGTCATCACTGGTGCAATATCAGTGATGACTTTCTCTCAAATGCCTTTCGCTTCGTATCCTTTACTCTGATACCAGTCTCCATATTCTTTACATTTAAAACAACGACCACGCATAAACTTACATAATTCTAATGAATTAACTGAACGACACAATTTTCAGCCCATTGTTCATGCGCTGTTGCCGCATTGTGCGACTTTCATATCAAACGCTATTTTTGAGCTCATTTCTGTCTATGATGACTGCTGTTCTGAACTCCTCATCGGGTTCTGTCATAAGAGGTAGAAAATCAAAGATGAAAGTTTTAACAAAGACACTCACCGCTTCGGCTTTAACCACTGCACTTTTAGCTTCCACTTCCCTATTTGCAAATACCACAGCCAATACATCGGCCAATGTTCAAGTTCAAACCTCGCAGCCAAGCGTATTGCAAAACTTAAAACATGATGTCAAACATGCCGCGCATGCGACAGGTGAAACGGTTGAGCATGGTGTCGACAAAACCAAAGCATTCAGCAAAGAAAAATGGCAAGACACCAAAGAATTTTCAGCTGAAAAATCTGCTGTCGTAAAAGATAAGGCTGGTGACGTTAAACACTCTGTTGAGCATAACACCAAAAAAAGTGGTCACTATATAGCGGATAAAGCGAAACAAGGCCAACAAGCGACCAAACAAAAATGGCAGGAAACTAAGCAGGCTGTCAGTGGTCAACCTAAACGTGCTGACGTAAATGGGCAAGCCCAAGTGGAACTAGATACACCTGTTGCTAAAGCCAAAGTCGGTTCATCTGCGGATGTTGCCGTTGGCGCGAAGTAGAAAGTTAAACTCCTCCAGAGTTGAGAGAGCCCACATGCTGGGCTCTTTTTTTTAGCTATATACGTTTGCAAACTAAGCTTGTTTACAACCAAGCACATGAAATTCACACAAAGAGGCTTTATGCTAAAACGCTGATTTATGCACGATAGCCCAAGAGGTACACTGCTCTATGAACATGATGAAAACAACACTCTTCTGCGCTCTTTTAATGACAACAGCAGGTGTATGGGCACAAACAGAAACCACCACTCAGCAAGCACAAAAGCCAATTACACCTTATGGTAAAAACCCCAATATCTTTCATGTCTGGGCTTATAAAACTCAAGAAGGTGTGATTAACACGGCGGAAAAAGTCGGGACAGCAACAGAGAAAGGCATCCAAAAAATTCGCCCTTCTGCACACCAAGCCTTAGACAGTGCAAAAACCATCACCAACAACACCGCAGAACAAGCCAAAGAAACAGGACAGCAAGTTACCCAAAATGTGAATAAAAAGCTGCATGAAACCAAGCAAGTGATTACTGGTCAAACGGATCAACCCGCCCCCATTTACCAAGGTAGTTTAAGTCAACCGTCATCAGCACCCGTAGATGCTCCTGCGGTTCAAACACCGTCAGCCTCATCTCCACAGCCTGTCACCCCCCAAACAGTGAATGAACCCACGATTACCCAAGCACCATCTTCCTATACACCAGCCCAAGCAGAAGAAGAAATTAAAGTGACTAAGCTTTAATATCAAAAAAGCCCATCATCTGACGGGCTTTTTCGTTGTCATTATTTGCTTTAATTCACCCGACGGATTGGCTGCCCTGCTTGAAAAGCTTGAGCATTTTCCACTAACTGCTGCACCATGCGTTGACGTGCATCGACACTGCCCCACGCACTGTGTGGTGTAATGATTAAATTCGGCAGACCAACCTCCAATAAAACATTGCCCTCTTTAGGTGGCTCAAGGGTTAGTACATCAGTTGCTGCGCCTGCAATTTCACCCTGTTTTAATGCGTCTGCCAAGGCAGCTTCATTCACAATTCCACCCCGTGCACAATTAATTAAAAAGGCACTTTTTTTCATTTTTGCGAAAGCTTGAGCATCGATCAGGTCACGTGTGTCATCGGTTAATGGACAATGCAGACTGACAAAATCCGATTGCGCCAGCAAGTCATCAAAGCCCACTCGTGTTGAGTCAGCATGTGGACGGTTTGGCAAATTGCCCACTAAAATCCGCATGCCAAATGCTTCAGCGAGTTTAGCCACTGCCTGCCCCAATTCGCCATAACCTAAAATGCCCAATGTCTTGCCGGAAAGTTCGATAATTGGGTAGTCTAATAGACAAAACTGAGAAGCTCTATTCCATTCGCCCTGCTGCACCGCGCGGTCGTATTGCAAGCATGAGGTTGCAAGGTTAAGCATCAACATCAAAGTGTGCTGTGCCACCGCTGCCGTGCCATAACCCTGACAATTACACACCACAACACCTTGCGCTTTGGCTTGCTGCAAATCGATGTTATTGGTGCCAGTGGCAGAGATTAAAATCAACTTTAACTGAGAGCATTGTTTTAGGGTATCGGCATCCACCATTACTTTGTTGCTAATAATCACATCTGCATCTTGTACACGGGCGACAAGTGTCTCAGCATCGGTACTTGGGTAAAGGATCAGTTCATCAAAAACAGCATGCAGTGCTTGAAAGTCCAAATCATTTTGATCTAAGGATGCATAATCTAAAAATACGGCTTTCATTGCTCACGTCCAGTTGTTCTGCATAATGATAGAGCGCTTATTTAAACTAACTCAGCCCCTTTTTTCAATGTAAACACTGTCTTCACCACTTAAAAATAGCCGCAACACACAGAAAAAAGCCCGCTATTTAACGGGCTTATTACGATGAATACGAATAGAAATACTGATCTGTTTAATCACATAAAACGTCAGGATCAGTAAGAGAATGAGACCACCACCGAATGTCAGATAGGCTGGGTCTAAACTTTGTGCCAGTACGCTTTGTGATGTTGAAATAAACAGTAATGTTATAAATACAGCCGACCAATGTCTTTGCATTGCTTCCACCCTATTTGATCTTTATCCGTATTGTTTAAAAGATAAACAATACTTTCATATTAAAGCAAATAGGCCGGAAAACAAGCGCTTGGCCTTAGACCAAAGCCCTATATGAATAAATCACATGAACACATCTGATTCAGCATCGCTTGACACCAAAAACTGCGCTGTTTCTGGAATATCCTCGACCAAATCAAAGCCACCATATTCATCACAGCTAAAGTTAAACTGCTTATAACTAATCAGATAATAATCACTATATTTTTTCATTAACAATGGATGCATTCCAGCGCTCAACTCGGCTTGTTCATGCACCAACTTCATGATCTGTCTGTCATTCATGACGATGGTATAGCGCATGTCATTATAGTAAATGTGTACCAGTCCATTACCCTTGGCAAAGATCGGCAACAGAAACTTATGATTCAGCGCAATGGCATCTGGTGCATAGCTTTCAATCTTTTGACTGATCATATTGAACACCAAACCATGTCCAAAACTATCCATCAACTGACAGCTATTTTCTTGCGGCAAGTTGACCTGAATGCCCAGTTTCAGCAGATCCGTCTGGCTCACTTGTCGATTGCTGAGTAACTCGCGAATAATGCTTTGTTTTAGCTTGGCATCAAAAAATTGACCATCTAACTCAAGCTCATTATTTTTCAGAATTCGTCCCAAAGAAAAGCGATGACGCGGCAACAAGTTTTCGATCACTTTACGGTAGTAAAACTTGCTGTTCTTTTTCACTTCACGAATTTTTTTATAAAAATACGGCGCATCAAACTCATGACGTAGAAAGTCATGTAGCAAATCAGAACTGGCTAAAACCGCAATCGCATCATGCCCTGTAAAAGGCAAGTTCAACGTTCTCAGATTCGGCACGACCGTTTGTAATTTTTCATAATGCGCACGGTCTTCAGGGCAGTAAGGGTCATAAATAACAATGTATTCACACTCTGCCGAGACATCCTTGGCTTGAACCTGCATGTCATGATTCAGCTCAGGCTGATAGAACATGTTATAGCGGTTATCCGTCACCTGTTCAGGGTCAATCGAATACTGCGGCACCAAGGCCACTACGCGCTTAAAACCAAGCAGTTTAGAGTATTTAATCGCGGCATAGCCGCCCATTGACCCTGCATAGGCAATACGGGTTTGAAAGGGGGCAATCCAAGCGCGAATTGCATCCAACATCGCTAACATCGAAGACTCTGGAAACCATGACTTTTGTTTTGGCATAATGCCAACCACATTAAAGCCAAACTTCGCCAACGACTTTTCTGCATTGATCGACGTTCCCTTGGCACGGGTAATCAGGTCGCCAAAAGAGAAAATAAGTTCCTCCGATGAACCTTGTAAAAAAATGACACGAATCTGTTCGTCTTCAAAAATAATTTGTTTCGCCATGTCCATGCTGAGAGATTTCATTCCTATAAAGTGAGGTCATGTTCGTTCCATACAGCATAAGCGATTTCATCGAACCAAATGTGTTATTTTATAGATGCAGAGCAGATAAAAAAGCGCAAAATATGACACAATTACTCCATCCTGCAGCACAACACGGGTTTAGCGCAGCTGCTGAACTTTATCAACAAGTGCGTCCAAGTTATCCACAAGAGATCCATGCTTGGCTCACCGAGCAACTGCATTTAAACACAAATTCACGTGTGATTGATCTTGCCTCGGGTACAGGTAAGTTTCTGCCTTATCTGATTCCACATAGTGGACAGCTCACTGCCATCGAACCTGTCACCGAAATGTTGGCTCAACTCAAACTAGCCTATCCACAGGTGGAAACTTTACAAGCTTTTAGTCACCATCTTCCCCTGCCATCGCAAAGTATCGATGCAGTTTTATGCGCGCAGGCCTTCCACTGGTTTGCCAACATGGACAGTTTAAAAGAAATCCATCGTGTCCTAAAACCACAAGGGCATTTGGGCTTGGTCTGGAATCAACGCGACACTCAAGTCGACTGGGTCAATGCACTCGCAGAACGACTCGCTCCTTTAGAAGGAGGGACTCCACGTTATCATAGTGGATTGTGGCAAAAAGTCTTTGAACATCAACACTTACTTCAACTCAAAAGCCTGCATCAGTTTGCACAGCAGCAAACAGGTACAGTAGAACAAGTCGTCTCAAAACGTCTCCTTTCGACCAGCTTTATTGCCGCAATGCCTAAGGCGCAACAGCAGGATTTAAAACATCAGTTTGAGCAAATTGTGCTGCAGTACACAGGTAAACAGCCACAGGACGAAATCAGTTTTCCTTACATCACCTATGCCTATCACTTTCAAAAAATAGCAGAATAATAGGACACCGATATGAACCCACATACTCTTTCATTGAAACAGGTTCTACTGCCGCTTCTTTTAGGTGGCAGCTTAATCCTCACAGGCTGTAACAAAGCCAATCAATCTGCTGAGCAAGACACGCTTTCAAGCGATGATAAAATTCTGCAAGAACTCAGCTCAGAACCCATCAAAAGTTTTGCTAAAACAGCCAATGATCCACACGATATTGCGCTCTTGGTCGACTATGACCAGCGCTTTAGTAGCATGAGTGATGAAATGGAAGATGAACTCATGAAAATGCGTGAGGCAGGAACCCTCACGGATGAATTTGCAAAAACACGTCAACAAGACAATATTCAGTCTGCACTGAATATGCTGAAAGAACTGGATTTAAAAACAGAGCAAGGGCGCTACATTCAAACTCTGATGTACCAATATTGGGACAACCAAGCCAAAATCATCCAAGATAAAGCCGCAGCACCACATGACAACGTGAAAGACCTCGGTGAGCTCATTCATGCTCAAGAGCAGCTTGAACACTGGCAGTCGCAGTATCCTAAAGCTCAAGATACGATGTCGACAGGCTACTAACTCAATCGCAGACAAAGAAAAGGGATCCGATGATCCCTTTTACTTATATCTATTCTAATTATGGGCGTTCAGCATATTGTGGTAATGCATCACAAATGTTGTCCCACTCGGCTTGAGATGCCACAAAAATATGCTGCGTCGGCTTTTGCTGTAACGGGGTATCTAAAGTGCCGATCCGCAAACGGTAAAACTCAGGGGTGTCAGCTTTAATACTGATCAAAGGTGAACCACAGTTGCCACAGAAACAACGCTCTGTGCCTGCACTCGATGCATATTTTTTTACAACGTCCTGACCAGAGGTCAGTTTAAAATTCGCCCTAGCAATCGGTGCATTGGTTGCATATGCCGTTCCATTGGCCTTGCGACATTTTTGACAATGGCATTGAATAATATCGCCAATCGGCCCATCAATTTGATAAGTCACTGCACCGCATAGGCAGCTGCCCACATACTGCTGAAGATCCGACATCATGATGCTCCTTGAATTTTTTATTCAAATTAGCACAGCTGATTTTCAGTTGCATCGCTTATGGCGAATTTTTTGCCACATTCAAATACTGCATCACGCCCTCACCTGCGGCACGTCCGGTTGCAAAACATGCAGTGAGCAAGTAGCCCCCTGTGGGTGCATCCCAGTCCAACATTTCCCCACATAAAAAAACGGCAGGATTGGATTTTAATTGTAGCTGCGAGCTTAGGCCTTCACGGCGCACACCGCCAGCACAACTAATGGCTTCTTCAATCGGACGAAAACCAGTTAAAGGAATCTGTAATTGCTTCACCTGCTGAGCCAATTGTTCAGGGTGATTCCAGTGTTCTTTTGCAACCAACTCTCGCACTAAACTGGCCTTAGCTGCATCTAAACCCGCTTTACGCCAAACATTACTTAAAGACTGCTTTTTTGTGGGTTTCAGACGCACAGCCAATTCTTGAACCGTGACATCTGGCAGTAAATCAAGCGTTAACACTAAAGGCTGGAGCTTTTTTTGCTGCGCACGCAGCGCTCGACCTTGCTTATAGACCAAACCACTTTCTAGTCCATAATGGGTGATGACGATATCGCCCATACTTTTTTCCGCATCGCCCACCCATGCTGCGATACGTTTCAGTGGCTGCCCAAAGACGGGTTGCATGTAGGTTGACCATTCATGTTCTACTCCAGCATTGCTGGCTTGAAAAGACTCAATTTCATCGGCCTCCAACCAGTTTTGCCATGCGCCATCGCTACCGAGCTGAGACCATGACACCGCTCCGCAAGCCAAGACGATCGCATCATAGCTCTGGCTATGCACTTGATCACTAAGCAAAGATTTAATTTCAAGCGTATGCTCTTTGAGGCTGAGGCATTGATGACGATAGTAAAACTTGATGCCTGACTCAACCAAGCGTTTCAACCATGCACGTAATAAAGGCGCGGCTTTCATTTCAATCGGGAAAATACGCCCAGACGTTCCGACATAGGACTCAATGCCTAAACCTTTCATCCATGCTTGAATCCATGTGGCATCCCACTCACGAATCCAAGGTGCCAACCATTCTGCTTGATCATAACGACCTATAAACTGCTCCACAGGTTCAGCATGAGAGATATTTAGTCCTGTTTTACCCGCCATCAGGAACTTACGTGCAGCAGATGGTTTTTGTTCAAATACATCGACCTGAACATCATATTGGCTCAATACTTCTGCTGCCATCAAACCGGCTGGGCCCGCCCCAATAATTGCAATATGCTTTGGCATGATTTATTCAGCTGGATCCGAAGATTGCGCCTGTAGGATCTGACCTTGCAAAGCCTGAAACGCGTCAAAGCGCGTGCGATAACCTTCAGGTTTCGTGATGATCAACTGTTGGCAGAGCTCACCACGTTCTAAATATTTAATTTCAAAATGCGTACGTGCTGAGCTACCTGCAATGCGCTCTTTCACAAATGGTAACTTCCACACCTCAATCAACTGTTGCTGTGCTTCTTCAATATATTCTGGAATATTACTGGCTAACGTAATTTGTCCGCCCACTTGTAAACGTGAAATCAGAAACTCAAAAAACGGCATATTCAACCAGCGCTGCGCAGGATTATGCGGTTCAGGGTTGGGATAAAGAATAAAGAACTGTTCAACCTGCTGCGGTTGCAAGGCATGTACCACCCACGGTAAAGCATCGGCATGTACCAGCTGTAAATTCTGCTGACCTTCTAAGCCATGTTGTTTCTGCATCGCCACAAACTTTTCACGGGTTCGCTCAACCGCAATCAGCTTTTTCTCAGGATGATGGGCCGTAAACAATAAAGCATGTTTACCCTTGCCCGCCCCAATTTCCACACACAGTGGATCAGGACTGATCATTTGAAAATCACGAGGCGCATGCATACGCTGGGCTTGAAATTGACGAATCGGCATAATCAGATCAAACTAAGAAAAAACCGCATCAGTCTAACAACTGCCAACGTTTTTGCCTATTTCAATCCGAAAATTTTATCTGGAGTCGATCATGCCACACACTTTCCCTTGTCCCCGTTGTGGAGAAATGAGTCAATGGGAAGACAACGCCTTTCGTCCTTTTTGTTCAGAGCGCTGTAAATTGATTGACTTAGGTGCATGGGCCAATGATGAATATCGCCTCCCAACGCAAGATGCACCGCAAGCAGAAAATTCAGAAGAATAATATGTTTAATTTCATGATATTTTTCATATTTTAAGAGAAATTTTTCATTATTTAATATCTTAATATTCGCTTAAAAGGATCATTCGTCAACTATACTCCCCCAAAATGGGTACATGCTCACAGCATGATCAAGTGACAAAAATAACATCCGAAAGGGGGATAAGATGAACATCCTGAGTAAGACTCTTGTTTTAATTGGCGTTTTACTTGCGATCTGTCTATTCAGTTTTGGCATCTATATGCAAGATCTGTTGATCCTCTCGGTTGGACTATTAGTGGCCTTACTCTCCATCGTGTTTGCTTTAGAAACCCAACACATTTTGAATAATCCATTTCGCAAATAAAAAAGTCAGCACCTGCTGACTTTTTTATTTTCCAATGAGACCTCAAAGCGTTTAGCCTGCTTTTCCTGCCACAAAAGGGTTATGTTGTTTTTCAAAACCAATGGTACTGATTGGACCATGTCCTGAAATGAACTGCGTCTCATCGGGTAAGCTAAAGCATTCACGCTGAATAGAGTCAATCAACTGCTGATGATTGCCACGCGGGAAGTCGGTACGACCAATGGAGCCTTTAAACAACACATCGCCGGTCCAAAGCAGACCATAGTTTTTGTTATAAAACATCACATGACCCGGAGTATGTCCAGGGGCAAAACGCACTTCAAACTCTTCATTTCCCAGTTTAAGGACTTCACCACCTTCAAGCCATGTCGTGACATCTACCTTTTCAGGAATAGGAAAACCATAACGCTGCGAGACTTCTTGAATCATATCCAACCAAAAGGCATCTTCTTTATGCGGGCCAATCACAGGGACATCCCACAGTTTTTTTAATGCTCCCACGGCTCCAGCATGATCTAAATGCCCGTGCGTCAACCACAGCGCTTTTACTGTCAAACCCAACGCTTCAATTTCTGCTTTAAGTTTCTCAGGCTCTCCACCTGCATCAATTAAAATTGCTTCTTTACTGTCACTGTCCCAAACAATGGAACAGTTCTGCTGAAATGCCGTTACAGGCACAATTTTAACTTGCAACATAGCGTATCAACCTCAATTCGTTTTGCTGGCTAATGTCTGTTTTAAGGCATCAAGATTAGCTTGAACCATTGTATTGAGCAATTGCAAATGATCCCCGCGGCTGTTCAAGGCTGGAATATATTGATATCGCTCTCCACCTTGAGACAAAAACAATTCAGCATTCTGAATCGCCAGTTCCTCTAAAGTTTCTAAGCAATCCGCTGAAAATGCAGGACTCATAATTTGCACCGATTTCACTCCTTGCTCTGCCCATTCGGTCAATAAGGCATCGGTATACGGTTTCACCCATTCTTGCTTGCCAAAGCGGGATTGGAAACTGATCGCCCATTCATCTTCCACTAGGCCTAACTCTGCCGCCACCAACTGCCCCGTGATACGGCAACGGTCGGCATAGGGATCACCTTTATCGGCATAAGGCTGTGGAATACCATGAAAAGACATTAACAGCTTTTCAGTCACCCCATGTTCAGCACGGAAATCGCGCACACTTTGCGCCAAAGCCTGAATGTATAAAGGGTGCTGATAATAATCACGAATAATGCTCAGCCCTGGCAAATTGCGCTGCCTTGGAATCCACTTCGCGAAAGCATCATATAAAGGCGCGCTAGATGTTGCAGAGTACTGCGGAAACAAAGGAAAAAGGACAATATGATCTTGCGGCTTTTGACTCAACTCAGCAAGCAAGGGCTGAATGCCTGGATTACCATAGGTCATCGCAGGGACGATATTCAGCTCAAACTCGGGGTATTGCAAAATCAACTGCTGTTGTAACGCGGCCACTTGAGTCAGCAAAATTTCTCGCATTGGAGAGTCGCTGCCCCACACCATGGCATAAGCATGGGCAACGCGTTTCGGGCGAAACGGCAAAATAAATAAACGGAGAATAATTTGCCAAAGCGGTTTAGGAATTTCAATCACCCGCTGGTCTGACAAAAACTGATCCAAAAAGCGACGCACTGCTGAAGCTGTCGGTGCATCAGGCGTTCCCAAATTTGCCAAAATAACAGTAACTTTTGCTTTTGTTGCAGTAGACATTCAGCCCCCGTGGCTCGTTTTCGAATGTCTCTACTGTAACAGTTTTCAGTTCATTATCTAAATGGATAACTACGAAGATTGAAATTGAAAAGGCCGATCCTTTTCCAATAAATTACTCTCCAAAAGTTTCGTCGCCTTCGGGGTCAACTGCCAGAGCATGCGCTGACGATCATCTCGACCCGACTGAACAATCCAATCATTTTGACGCATTTGCATTTTGATACTGTGCAAAGCACGAATATTAATTTGCGAGCGCGCAACAGCATGGGCACGAGGCATTTCTAGACGTGCATCATTTAAACCAGTTTCGTTTAGATACTCATTTATGCGTTTGGAAAAATACTCTTCAGGAGTGGGGTGAATAAAGGTTGTCCCCAAAACCGACAGTAATTGCGCCCAAGTCATCTGCTTTTGAATTTTCAGCTCTTTGAAGTTGCCATCTTGATAGGCATGCATCCGATAATCAAAAGCAAAAAATTCATGCATAGCCACTTTGGGTAAAGACAAAAATGGATCGACTTCACGTTTACCTGCTTCAGTTTCCAATTGCACCAATTTGGCTTTGAGTTTATCAATTTCGTCATGCAACACTTGGGTATTCTGCGGACGTACCCAACCCGATACAGGATAGCGCTCTAGCATTTGCGTCATATTCAAGCGAACGGCCATTTCCAAGTCACGCATGGTGCGATAAGTGAAAACCTGATCGACTTCGTTTTGCAACAGTTTCCGAAACTCTTTGAATTTTTCACGCAACTCAGCTTTGTCGTCATGTAAACATAACTCACGGGCATCGGGATCATCATGCATAAATACAATAATCGGCTTTTGTTTAGTGACCGCATAAATGTATTCAAGGTGCATATATCCCACCCCTGACACGGACTGTTCGCCATATTTGCTGCCCAGCAACAATATGACGTAGTCACAGTCATCGATCTGACGGCGTGCAAAAGCCGTTGAAAGTGGTGTCCGTTGTTCTAATCCCCAAGAAAAAAATCCCATGCCCACTAAAGTTTGGGCCAAAATGATCCGCTCTGGTTGCATCTCGCTTCCAGAAGTGGTTATAAACACTTGATAACGCTTATCGAGCATCGGTTATCCTCATTATTCTTCACAGCATCTCATCCCCCAAATTCCATTAGATAGACACTGCGACTAACTCAAGCATATTAGGTTGCAATTTTTGACTATATATCAAAATACTCGACTTATTTGTTTAAAAATTAATCAGATATATTTGAAATAGTCCAATTTAGTTCTGGTTCAAGCAAAAGTTGTAAGATAGGTCTCAAACTTTCTGCATTATTTCCACTGACATAACATTCAATTCGAACATCACCATCATGATTTTGTTCAAATAATAACTCATTTTTGATTAAAATACGGGCTGTTTGTCGTGCAACTGCCAGTCCAGAGTCAATTAATGTCAGTTTCTGACCAAAAATAGATTGTATCGCTATTTTCAAAAAAGGGTAATGGGTACAGCCTAAAACTAAGTAATCTGCACCCTGATCAACAACCGGTTGTAAAATATCTTTTAACGTGGCTAAACATGCCGCACTCATCTGTGCGCCGCTTTCAACAAAAGGCACTAAATCTAAGCAGGTCACTGGAATCACCGTGACTCCCGAAGGTTGTGCAAACTTTTCCACCACATCTTTAATCAGCTGCCCGCGAAAGGTCGCAGGGGTCGCTAGAACGGCCACGGTTTTGGATTTGCTTTGCAATACCGCAGGTTTTAGGGCCGGAACCAGGCCGATAATCGGGAAATTGTCGCCATAGTGCTCGCGTAAATAATCCAAACTAAAGGCTGAAGCGGTATTACACGCCACAACTGCAACCTTACAGCCTTTGCGGTAAAGCCACTCAATCGCTTGTGCAGTCAATTCTCGAATATTTTGATCATCGCGCGGCCCATAAGGCACATGTGCAGTATCGGCAAAATAAATAAATCGTTCATGCGGTAAATGCTTGGCAATTTCTTGAGCGATGGATAAGCCGCCTATTCCCGAATCAAATATCCCGATTGGCGCATCGGCTGTCGCTTTTGGCATGGGGTTGATCAGAGGAAATAAGGGCTGAATGGCACTCATGAGGACTCGTTGCAGTATAAAGTTAAAAGATCAATCAAGCTTAAACCTCAGGTGCCTAATTGCAATAGCAAATCACCACTTTGTAAGCTCAGTTTGACCTGACCCTCCGCATCGTCGCTTAGCTCCCCCATTTCCACCAAATGAAAAAAAGCAGCACGCTGAATCAGTGCATTGATGCCAAAACGAACATGCACATAAGGACGTAGCTCCCCTTGGAAGGCACGCATAAAAATGGGATGGTCTTCATCAACAATCACCACATCATGCGTGGTCGTGGTCAGTTGTAGGTAGATTTTTCCTGCAATTTCGACTTGATCGACCTGATTGACAAATAAAGGCTCATCTTCAACCTCGATTTCAATCTGCTCGACAGGAGTTTTGAGATAAAACTTATCGTCTTCTTTCCAAAGTACCGTTGCAAACAGCTCAATCATGGCTGGACGTTTGATCAATTGACCTTCGTGCCACCATTCTCCATTAGCTAAAACCTTCAAATCCATTGCGCCACAATGCTTTGGGTGCCATTGATCTAAAGGGGGGATTGACCTTTTGTGACCGGACTGTCCATCTTTTATGTATTGTGCAATATCAGTTAAGTTTTTATTATCAGCAATAGCTACTTTTTTCGTCGGATTTGCTGAGTTGTGCTGCTTATCCATAAAATTCATGCCTGTCTGACGGAAAAATAATATGATTCAGCCAATTGGCTAGAACTCGGTTTAAACCTATACTAGCTCACAATATAAAAGACACGATGATAAATTTTGTGTCTGGGAACTAAGAACACTCATGGCAGCACCGTTCTTTGAGTCAAAACGGTTGCCACCTTTAACCATATGAGGAGTCCTACATGGAACACATCGAACGTGAATCGATGGAGTTTGACGTAGTCATCGTTGGCGCAGGCCCTGCTGGCCTTTCTGCTGCGATTAAAATTCGTCAACTTGCAATTGAAAACAACCTTAATGATCTGTCCGTTTGTGTCGTAGAAAAAGGCTCTGAAGTTGGTGCGCATATCCTTTCAGGTGCTGTGCTCGAACCGCGTGCGATCAATGAGTTGTTCCCAAACTGGAAAGAAGAAGGCGCGCCTTTAAATGTTCCAGTAACTGAAGATAAAACGTATTTCCTAATGTCTGCTGAAAAGTCACAAGAAGCGCCGCATTGGATGGTTCCTAAAACCATGCATAATGATGGCAACTATGTGATTTCACTCGGTAACGTGGTGCGTTGGTTAGGCCAAAAAGCTGAAGAATTAGAAGTGTCTATTTTCCCAGGTTTTGCTGCATCTGAAATTCTTTATCATGCCGATGGTACGGTTAAAGGTATCCAAACCGGTGATATGGGAATTGGTAAAGATGGTGAACCAACACATAACTTTACCCCAGGGTATGAACTACATGCCAAATATACGATTTTTGCGGAAGGCTGTCGTGGTCATTTAGGTAAGCGCCTGATTGCCAAGTTCGATCTCGATAAAGATGCAGACCCTCAACACTATGGTATCGGCATCAAAGAACTGTGGGAAATTGACCCTGCAAAACACAAACCAGGTTTGGTGATGCACGGTGCAGGTTGGCCTCTAGCTGAAACCGGTTCTTCTGGTGGGTGGTGGTTATATCACGCTGAAAACAACCAAGTTACTTTGGGTATGATCGTAGATTTATCTTACGAAAACCCACACATGTATCCATTTGCAGAAATGCAGCGCTGGAAAACACATCCACTGATTAAGCAGTATCTTGAAGGTGGTAAGCGTATTTCTTATGGCGCACGTGCTGTTGTGAAAGGTGGTTTAAACTCACTGCCGAAGTTTACCTTCCCAGGTGGCTCTTTAATTGGTGATGATGCAGGCTTCCTAAACTTCGCTAAAATTAAAGGCTCTCACACTGCCATGAAATCGGGCATGTTGTGTGGCGAAGCGGTATTCGAAGCGATTCAAGCAGGCGTTGAAAAAGGTGGTGATCTTGCCATTGCACGCGTGCTTGAAGGTGAAGACTACTTTGCAAAAGAGTTAACCGCTTATACAGACAAGTTCAACAACAGCTGGTTAAAAGAAGAGTTATATCGTTCTCGTAACTTTGGCCCAGCAATGCACAAATTTGGCACGTTCGGTGGTGGTGCATTTAACTTCATCGACCAAAATGTGTTTAAGGTCCCGTTTACTCTGCATGACTTAGTGCCTGACTTCAGTACACTGAAAACTGTAGATGCAGCAACAGTGAAACCGAACTATCCAAAACCCGATGGTAAGTTGACCTTTGACCGTTTATCTTCTGTATTTGTATCAAATACGGTGCATGAAGAAAATCAGCCAGCACACTTGAAACTGACCGATGCTTCTATTCCTGTAAATGTAAACTTACCAAAATGGGACGAGCCAGCTCAGCGCTACTGCCCTGCTGGTGTTTATGAAATTATGGAAGAGAATGATGGTTCGAAGCGTTTCCAAATTAACGCGGCTAACTGTGTGCACTGTAAAACGTGTGATATTAAAGATCCATCTCAGAACATTACTTGGGTCACTCCTGAGGGTGGTGGTGGTCCTAACTACCCGAATATGTAAATTGAAAACCCGCTTCGGCGGGTTTTTTTACATCATTTATATTTAATTTATTCAAAACTAATGTCCACCAATTTGCCTAGAATTAATTTATAAAAGTTATTTGGTTAACTAAAACACATAGTGTTCCTACATGTATTTACTCTAAAGTATTAACTTTTTTATATTAACGAATATCTTTCTCAGCATTTAATATTTGATGCTTGCTTATTTAAAATCGGTTAGAGATAGTCATCTTTGGTTTAGTCATACCACAAAAAAACAACTTCACAATTCAAATTCATTTTAATTCTGGTTTGAAAACCTTCGATACTTTTAATACAAGATTCACTATTAGCATCGTCTTCTGGGCAAATTTTCATTAAAAAAGTTGAGTTAAAATTATTCTGATCTTTTTTTCTCCTTTCACTTTCAGGTAGGCATAAGCTTTAAATTCATTCAACTCATCGCACTCAATACGAGCAAAATCAAATTATTTCTCTTCCAATATTTTATTTAAGGACACTGAACTAATTAAACTGCCTGAAAATGCTAAAGTTGGTTTTTCACTAGACCTAATAATACTGTAATTAAATTTAGATGCAGGACTAACAATTATTTTTTTCTCCAAGCTTTGCTGATTAGAATTTTGGCAACTTGCAAAAAATACCAAATATAGTTAGAAAAACAAACTTCATCTCCCCCTCCTACTAGGTCTTTAAAGTTTCAACATAATTACCAAGTAAATAGATAAATAAATTTATTTTTAAAACCATTTTTTAATTACCTCAATGCTTCTAAAGTCGGCTTAAAGTTAGGTAATATTTTTTACCCCAAACCACATCCAGCTGTTGTGAAATATGTCGATTGCGATAATCCTAAGGCAGGTCCTGCATAAAAAGTTCACGTGCATTTTTTTCTGTATCCAACATATGCTTAAAAGCATCTACTAATACTGTAAAATAATCAGCAGAACCATAGCATTTAAGCAAGTAAATTTCCTGCCGACGAATTTCAAATGGTGACAGTATTTGTTATTCACCATCAAACTGCCAATACACTTCCCCCCAGTCAGATTCGATCTCAGGTAAAATTTCACCTTGTTTAAAATACTGTCGTGAATTTTCTTGTGCAACTGTAAACCAACAACCTGATTTGGGGCAAACTTGACCTGCCTTTATACTTAGTTTCTCGGTGGCTTCTGTGTTTCTATTAGCTTTGATACCAATATTTTCAATATCAAAAACATAAACTTTTTCTTCTTCTGGAATCGTTCCATCTAAATAACGTTTATCTTCCCAAATTAAATGCCATTTAGTAAATTTGGATTGATGTATATCGCCCTTACTATATTTAGGTGCAATAGTTCCTTGATAAAAATAATTAGGGCAACCTCGTTCCCCATTATCTAGTTTTGCCTCATAAATACCAGATATAGTTACTTCCTGTTCTGTTTCTATTACAACTTTATCACAACTCTTATTCTCCAATGAATAATTCAGTTGATTTATAATATTTTCTTTATATAAAGGCCAATAACTTAATTTAAAAAGTGATTCAAAATTCCATTTTTGAAATAATTTATCTAAACTTTTAGGTAAAAAATATTGTGCATATTTATAATCTGATGAAACTGTAATCTTCGCTATATCTAACATTTCAGATGCTATGAGAAGTTTTTTAATAGCCCCAATATGATAGGGTTCTTCAAATAGACTACCATCTCTTCCCCGCATACCTAATTCAATATAGAGTGGATCATTAGCTAAATCTCTCTCATCTCCATAACGCCCAAATACTACACTTTTTATTCCATCTCCAAAAAATAATGGATATATTTCATTTTTATATGGCGTTTTAAAAAAAAGTTCTAATGCTTTTTCTTGATTATTCAATACATTCAAATACATTATGTACTGTTTCTCATAATTTTCACTATAATTTTCTTTAATCTCATCTGTAGGGTTTCTTAAAAAGTGCTCAAAAGTACTAACAAAATCAGCGTGCATTTCATATATTTCTTTCAAAAAAGAATAGCTTGAATACATTTCATTCAATTTCAATGCTTGACTTCTATGAAGATTATTTTCCACGTTTTTTTGACTCCTCATTTCGATTATTTGCGCGCCCAGTAGTTGAAGTGCTTCTCGCTGCTTGGCCTTGCTGTGCAATTTTTTTAGAATGCTCTAATTTCTTCAAATATTTTACAGTTATTGAATTATCAGTTGGTAAAATAGCATCGGGCCAATGGGTCTTTTTATACCCTTGTGAAATTTTTTCAATATACTGTTTTATAGGAATATTACTTGGGTGATAAAAATCAATCACTAGTTGTGTAGCACCGCCTGGTAGTAACAGTCCTGTCCCAAGTTTATTTTCTAAATCAACTTGCTCTGCAATTTTCCCCTCCCATCCTTTTAATCCACCCCAATCTTTCGGCACATTTATCCCCATAGACTTTAACTCATTTACTGTAGGAATCCTCTGCAATTCAATATAAATTCCATTCTTTGACCATTCTGATTTAACAGCACAATCTAACCGCCACTCAGTGCCATTTTTAGGTAGTTTATCCCCCCAAAATAATCCAAAAGGTTTTGGATCAGATGAATCTAGTACTCGGTTAATATTTATTTTTTCTCCTGGTTTAAACGTCTTTGCTTTTATTGGTGCCTTTTCACTAAATGTACTAATAACCCAACTAAGATTTTTCCTTAAATCAGTATAGCCTTCTACTGGCTTAAAATGACTCAAAGGCGCAGGCGTGTGTCCCTTACTTGCAATCAGCTTAGAAGCAGTTGAACTTAAACGTGCTTCGGTTGTCATGACTTTAGTCTGAGTACCACCAATTTTTGCACCCGCTTCATTCATCTGACGGATGACCTCAGTGCGTACTTTATTTAAAGCTTGGTCGAGCTCTTTAATAGCAGCAGGAATCATCTTATCAGCAAGACGTCCTAGTTCATCCAATTTTGGCCCCATGGAATTGACATAAGTACTGACGCTTTCAGGCAATGCATTACCCATTTTCTGATTGATAAATGCGAAACCTTCTTTCATACGAGAGATGCCATTCTTAAGTTCAGCTAAAATTTTACCTTGATACTGAGCAAAATTAAGTTTTTGAATAAAAGCAACCGAATTTCCATAGCCCATTTTTCTTAAAAAAGCGAGTATTGCAGCGGCAACCTCAGCTGCTTTAGTGGCATCTTTTATAACAGTAATTAAGAGACGACCAATACCTTTTAAAATACCTCCAAAAATCGGGATAATAGGCAGTAAACATAAAATAATTTTGATCCAATTAATTACGTCTGATGCTTGCTTCTTGTCATCCACCATCCTTAATAATATTGCAACTAAGTCGCGTGCTGCCGTTACTTCACCAGCTATCGGAAACATACTTATTGCAGCATCAACAAAAAATCTGCCCTATCGTTGCTTTATCGTTAAACTCTCCTTGTATAACTCCTCCAACCCATTTTTCACCAATAACTACACCATCTTTAATTTGCTTTGCACCATCTGCGATTTGATTACCTGCTTGCTTAGCTCTATTCCAAATATCATTACCAACTTCAACAATGGCTATTTTCTTTTCTGCACTATTCATTTATTTTGTTCCTTTAGTGCTTGCTGATACGATGCTTCAAAATCATCCATTGCCCACTCTGATTTATATTCTGGATTCTCATCTGCCATAGCAACAACCCGATACGGTCGTTGGTCTTCACCAAAAATAACTCGACCATCGCCTTCAGGAGCATTGGTGATATCTGCAATTCCTTTCTGATTTACGACCCCTGAATATTGCTGCCCATTCGTATACTTAATAGTAAAACGAGCCCCTTGTACTGGTTCTTGGTCATGATACTGGAGTAATAATTGTTTTCTGATTTCATTCGGCATCAAAGGGATGTCCATAGCAACCTTAGTCCCACCCAAAAACTGATGCTGCCCCGCCTTACTCTCAAACTTTCCAGCAGTCGTTGAAAAGATACCTGTTCCATTCATCTTGATTTGAGAACCACCTGCTGTCAGATTAATCTCAGTTGGACTCGTGATATAAACGGTATCTTCCGTAGAAATAATCTGAATGCCTTTACGCGCAATAACATCCAGTGCATCACCTTGCGCTTGGATTTCAACCTTGCCCTTGCCTGCATAGGCTCTTAGCCCGTCCTGTGCTGCAAAGAGACTGATTTTCTCACTGGCATGTGCAATCAACGATTTCTGCGTAGAAAGGTTAATACTCTCCCCTGCACTTTGGCTGATCTGACCATCGGCTGAGAGATAAATATCTTCATTACTGCTAACAGCTATGGAGTTTGGTGCAGAGAGAATCATGATGGCTTGTTTAAATGCATCTGCCTTGTTTTGATCTTGTTGTTCAATCTGTTCTAAGAAGCCTTTTAAGTTTTCTAAAACATCAAGCGGATCCGTCTGTTGATTCTTCGCCACTTCACTTAATGCTTGGCTATTGTTTAAAGTCCCTTCAAGTTGTTGTTTGGCAGGTTGAGCATTCAGATGTGTACCTGCAGCTTGATCTTGTTTATGGCTACTGAGCAGTAACCCCTCACCTGCTCGAATCGCGCCCCATTGATCAGTTCGAAGCTCAAAGCCTTCTCCTCGTCCCTCACTTGTCTCCGTTTCTTTGGGGTGGCTGAGGTTGCCGAGGTTCAACTGAGTTGCCCCATGGCTGCTTTGCAGTTGAGTACTGATCTGGTCAGTTGTGTCATCGAAGCGCAGTTGGTTATAACCTTCACCTCCAACTTCTTTAGAGCGAATCCCAGCTAGTTTCTTGGTTTCTGGCAATTGACCTTTCTGATCAAATTTCGTTGGGCTGCGCTGCGCTTCATGAATCCGCCCAACCACAAAGGGACGGTCAAGATTGCCGTCAAAGAAATCAATCACCACGATTTCACCAATGCGTGGTAAAAAGCGTGCGCCATAGCCCTCACCCGCCCATGGGGTCAAGACATCAACCCATGCCGAGTCTGTATCATTGTCATTGGCGCCTGCACCACCGTCATGACTGTGGTCATCGTTGCGGGTAAAGAGGAAGCGAACTTTGATCCGCCCCCATTCATCCACATGAATTTCTTCGCCACTTGGTCCCACGACTTTGGCACGTTGTGGGTGTGTGGCTGGTCGGTGCTCTATCGGGTTATAAACTGGAACGGTCGTGATGTGACGACGCTGTAAACTCAAGTGGTTGGCTTGGCGTTCACTTGGCACTGTGCTGGTTTTGAGTGACCATTGGCTTTGTTTCAGCAAATGCTGAATTTGCTCACTCAAATCTTTGGGCAAGTTGTTTTGATTATAGAAAGTCTTGGTCGTGATCAGAAATTCTTTGTCTGCGTCACTGTGTTGATCAAGTTCAGGATGTTCATGTAACTCAAACCAATACCCTACTTGGGCATCACGTACGGTGCTCTGTGCAGTGAATTGTTTCGCCTGTTGGTTGTAGACATTACTCAGGGTTTGATTGAGTTTTTCAATTTGGCTGTTTGATGCTGCGGTCGCCTGATCTTCTCCATTTAAATCTTGCATCCATGCAGGGCTAATATGCCACGCTTGTTCTAGGCTGAGGCTAGCATTGTCTTGTTGTGTGCTATGTTGATGTTGGCTTTGGACTGAACCTGCGCCTTCTTCTTGACTCAAGTGATCGGCTTGCCAACGTTGGATATAGACTGCAGTCGGTTGTAGGCTGCGCTGTGCACTCAGACTGATGATGCTATCCTTTTGTTCGGTAGCACTAGAACGATGAAAACGAATTTGTCGACGCTTTAAGGCTTGGAACTGACTGTTGTCATCCAAGAGTCTAAGTTTTTGAGCTTGAATCGGATGACGAGTATGAGGTACATACAGTTCAGCTTCATCAATTAGCCAGTTGATGCCTTCACTGCGCCAGAGCCGTGTTAGAAAGTCATAATCGGTTTCATTTGACTGCATGATGAAGGGACGGACATCGGTCTCTGTATTTAAACCAGAAAGATCAAGACTGAGGCTAGCAGCAAATAGCGGACTTTTGCTCTGCCATTCCTTAAAGAGTATTTCACTGACATCTCGCACACTTTTATTCATAAACACTCGGCTGTTGCGACGTTTATGCCAAAGTGCCGTTGCGTCTTCTAAGCGAAGTTTATACAAGGTCAGTGCACCATCACTTTGTCCTTGTTCGGCTTGAGTGATGATCCCTGTGCTGCGAAATAATGTGCCTTGGTCTGTGACCTGATCGACCGCGACTTGTACCCCGATAAATTGTTTCAGTGGAATCAGAGCATTGGTTGAGAGGCAGATCAATTCAACGTTTAAACCTTGGTTTAATGCATGTGTGCCTTCAATATGCTGCAAAAAGATGTCATGATTTAATGCAGCATGTGAAAATTGTGCATGAATGGCACGTTTTTGTGCACTTAACCCCAATTGCTCAAGCACTTGAGTGATTGTATTTATCATCGTCTATATTTTTAAAAAGTAAGTTTCAGTCAACATTGATCGCAAACAACGATCATAAATTAGGCGCCATTATAGC
>NZ_JAQSUV010000011.1:0-12996 GCF_028649355.1 Acinetobacter sp. Gutcm_16
GCATTATGAGTGCGGTGCTCTAACCAACTGAGCTACATAGCCGTAAACTGTGCGCGCATTATGCAAAGTTCAAAGGCAAGCGTCAACCCTTTTTACACACAAATGGTTATTCAATAAACAAATACACTTTAAACTATCAATTTTTCAGCAAACTACTCTTTTTAAACTTATTTTTATACTGCAAGCTATATTTAAGTTAGACATATTTACGAGAAAGATAATGAAAAAGAGAGTCTGTTTTTTCTTTATCCTAAGTACTACAGCATTGAGCAGTTGTCAGCTGATTTCCCCCATGATCACCGACTATAACGGTGTACGGCGTGATGTAGCGACCTATATCAACTCCAACCTATTATTTAGTCTAAAAGATCGAGAAATATTGGTCAACTACACCAAAGGACAACAAAAGATCCTAACGGCAGATCGCTTAGGCCCAACTGCACAGCAAAACTTGGCTTTAGAAAGAGCCGAAGGACGCTACTGTGCAAGTCAGCACATCTCTTTAAAAAAACTCAATTTAGTCGATCATCAAATCTTTGCATTGCCCGAACATCAAGCCAATTGGCAACACATTCAAAAATTACAGATGCAGATCAATTTAACGCCTGAAAACATTAACTGCGAGGGGAAATTTTAAAAGATAAAATATGTCCGCCAGTCACAGCTTTGGTTTAAATATCGAAAAAACGGTGCCGAACCACAAGGCCATTTCAGAAATGGCAAGTAAATAAAGACAGTTTCACAGCCTTTCTTTCCCACAAAAAAAAAGATCATGCTGAGAGCATGATCTATAAAAATGGTGGCTATGACGAGACTTGAACTTGTGACCCCCGCATTATGAGTGCGGTGCTCTAACCAACTGAGCTACATAGCCGTAAACTGTGCGCGCATTATGTGGTTTTCTCACTAGTACGTCAAGTACCTTGCGCGCTTAATTGATCAAAATTTGTTGAAGTGAGCCGATAAGCCGGGTTCTGTCGAGAACGATCATTCCTCTAGGCGTACAATCACTCATACGCTCAAGCGACCTACCCGGATCCAGCATGGGCCATGCCTAAAGGATCCCTATTTGGTCTTGCTTCCGGTGGGGTTTACCATGCCATGAACTGTTACCAGCCATGCGGTGCGCTCTTACCGCACCCTTTCACCCTTACCTCCGATTTCGATTGCTCGAAACCATAATGAAGGCGGTCTACTCTCTGCTGCACTTTCCGTCGGCTCACGCCGCCCAGGCGTTACCTGGCACCTTGCCCTATGAAGCCCGGACTTTCCTCCCCTGCTTCAATCACGGAGATCTCCACAGCAGCGATCGTCTGGCTCACTTCGAGGCGCATAGTATCAAATCTTAGACTTAATTGCTTGCGCTTTTTTGAGCAATTAGTTTTTTATATTTATCCATGAGCTCATCCTCAGTTTCCGCATGATTAGGATCTAGCGGAATACAATCCACTGGACAGAACAATTGACACTGGGGTTTATCATAATGTCCGATACACTCTGTGCATAAGTCTGGATTGATTTCATAAATCAATTCCCCCATGAAAATGGCTTCATTGGGACACACAGGTTCACAAACATCACAATTGATGCATTCATCGGTTATATATAAAGACACGCTACCAACCTTGTTGATGTTTACGTTCAAAAGCAGCGACTACAGCTTGCGGTACAAACTTGGTCACATCACCTTTTAAACGTGCTATTTCACGAATCAACGTCGATGAAATAAATGAATACTGTTCTGACGGCGTTAAAAATACCGCCTCAAAGTGTGAATCAAGTTGACGGTTCATGTTGGCTAACTGGAACTCGTATTCAAAGTCAGACACTGCACGCAATCCTCGCAGTACAGCCGTTGCCTTCTGTTCACGGAAGAAATTTACCAACAAACCATCAAAACCTACAAACTCAACATTATCAAGATGGCTTAATGATGCTTTGGCCAAGCTCACACGCTCTTCTAAACTAAAGAGAGGGTTTTTATGATGACCAATGGCAATGGCTACTACCACTTCATCAAACATACGTGATGCACGTGTGACCAAATCAATATGACCATTGGTAATTGGATCAAAAGTCCCCGGGTAAATGACGCGAGTTTTAGACATCCATTTTTACTCTGTTGATTTTGTAGAGCCATATTTTAGCAAAAACTTGTTTTATAGGTGAAGAAACTCCATAAATTTGAAAAAACTTCACCTTAACCTTGCTTTAAGGCACAATAGGTACATTGTTGGAAGTAATTGATTATGGCGAAAGCAACTGTAGTTAAAAAAAATACCAGCGGGACGATTGCACAGAATAAACGTGCACGTCACGACTATTTTATTGAAGAAAAATTTGAAGCTGGCCTGTCGCTGCAAGGCTGGGAAGTGAAATCATTGCGTGCAGGTCGTATGACGCTGTCTGAGAGTTATATCACCTTTAAAAATGGTGAAGCTTTCCTGTTCGGTGCTCAAATTCAGCCTTTACTCAGTGCATCTACGCACATTGTTCCTGAAGCGACCCGTACCCGTAAGTTACTGTTGAACCGTCGTGAACTGGATAAGTTACTCGGCGCAGTGAATCAAAAAGGTTATTCGTGTGTTCCGCTTGTTGCTTATTGGAAAGGACCACGTGCGAAATTAGAAATCGCTTTAGTGAAAGGCAAACAGCTACATGACAAACGTGCCACGGAAAAAGACCGTGACTGGCAACGTGATAAAGCCCGTATTATGCATAAATAATAAAAAACCTCCTATGTGGAGGTTTTTTATTATTAGAACTGTTAATAGTCAGCTTTTAGCTCAACCAAATATTTTCCAAACTTTCGAGCAGTTTCCAAGTCACCTTCGGGTGGGGTTATTTCAATACTGGCGTTGTCTGACTGAGTCATCAAACCTAAAAAGCTCGACATCCGATTAATATCGTGTTGGCTACGTCCCGTCGGCATAAACGGTAAACCAGCCCACAGCATACCATGCTGCATAGCAAATAAATTAATCTGTTGTAATACCGCCAGTTTATCGCCACTTAAGCCCCCACCATTGGTAAAGCCTGCAGCCAGTTTTCCTTGCCAAGCCCGTGCTAACCAACGCTTAGAGGAATCTTCCATAAACTGCTTAAGCGCTGCGGTAAGACTGCCCATATACGTTGGGCAACCCATCACAATAATATCGGCCTGATCTAACAAGTCCCACTGCACTGCAGCAACAGAAATTAAATGCACATCAGCACCCGCCTGCTCTGCACCTTGTGCAATATACTGAGCGACTTTCGCCGTATGACCATAGGCGCTATGATAAACCACACACACATGAACAGGTGCAGCAGAAACAAGATCAGGTACAGACATGGAAATTTTTAAGACCAAAGAATTGAGTTAAGTTTAACACTTCCACTCGCAGAGTGGGGAGTAAGTGCAAGGATTAAAACAGCCAAGCACTTGATCAAAAACCCAAACTATTGCATAAACACAAAGGTCGCCATACGCCCAGTTTTGGCATGACGGCGATACGAAAAATATTCATCAGACTGGCTAAATGAACACTGATCACCGCCAGAAACCACTTCAACACCATGCTGTTTTAGAATGAATTTTGCAATCGCATACAAGTCAGCATAATATTTTCCAGCTTGCTCAGCTGTTTGAAATGCAGACTCAAGCTCAGCATACTTTGAACAAAAAGCTTCTTTTACTTCCGCCCCAATTTCAAAACAAGGTTGGCTAATAGCTGCGCCCAACCAAGCCCATGTCGGGTGAGTATTCATACTGGCAATGGTATTTTCAATAATGCCATGCGCCAACCCACGCCAACCTGCATGCAAATTGGCCACTTCAGTTCCATCTACATTGCCTAAAACCACGGGCAAACAATCGGCTGTCATCATCATCAGGGCATGCTTCGGGCGCTGCGTCACCAAACCATCCCCTTCTTGAGCATCAAAGTCAATTTGCTCATTCACTACACGGCAAATGGTGCTGTGAGTTTGCGTCATCCATGTGATTTTATCGACCCCATAGCCTGCAAACTCTTCGAGCAAGATCATGCGATGCTGTTGCACACGTGCAGCATCATCCTGTACATGCAAAGCCAAATTAAAGCCTTGTAGTTCTGATTGAGTGGTTTCTAAAGCACGATCATGATGTACACGGGTTTGCCCTACAAAAACACCTGCCGGAAGTCCTTGAACAAATTGCATATATGGTCCTTATGATGATTCAGCTATAACTTAGTAGGCTTTGTTTTCCGTACGGAGTACATCAACCAAGGTCGCCAAGTCTGCTGGCCACGGCGCTTTAAACAACATTTCTTCACCTGTACGTGGGTGTTTCAAACCGAGCTCTGCTGCATGCAAGGCTTGGCGTCTGAAACCACGTAAAGTCTCATCTAAAAGCTCCGATGCACCTGCGGGCACGCGCACACGCGGCATATACACAGGATCGCCAACTAAACCAAAACCAATATAACTAAAATGCACACGAATCTGATGCGTACGTCCAGTTTCAAGACGCGCTTGGATACGGGTGAAATGTTGGAAACGTTCTTTCACGTTGTAGTGTGTTACAGCATCTTTACCGCCCGGCAATACCGCCATTTTGACACGGTCTACAGGGTGACGTTTAATCGGTTCATCCACCGTGCCGCCCGCAATCACATTGCCATACACAATCAGGTCATAAACACGGTAAACCGTTTTTTTTGCCAATTGCTTACTCAGTGAAAATTGCGCTTCTAAATTTTTCGCAACGACCAACAAGCCAGAAGTATCTTTATCAATACGATGTACCAA
Source organism: Acinetobacter sp. Gutcm_16 (assembly GCF_028649355.1). Taxonomy (NCBI): domain Bacteria; kingdom Pseudomonadati; phylum Pseudomonadota; class Gammaproteobacteria; order Moraxellales; family Moraxellaceae; genus Acinetobacter; species Acinetobacter sp. Gutcm_16. The sequence goes on from NZ_JAQSUV010000011.1 coordinate 4,774, forward strand.
ACCCGCACGGGTCAGTTCTGCCGATTTTGGATAGTGATGCAATAATGCATTTACCAACGTACCCGATGAATTGCCCGCACCTGGGTGAACCACCATCCCAACAGGTTTATTAACGACAATAATGTCCTCATCTTCATAGACAATATCCAGCGGAATGTCTTCAGGCAGACTACGAGTTTGGGCTTCTAACTCAACTTCAAGGGTTAACAGTTCAAATCCTTCACATTTATATTTGGGTTTGACACTGTTACCATTTACCAACAAATGGCCTTCTTTTAGCCACTGTTTGAGTTTTTCACGCGAAAAGTCGCTCCAAATCGTTGCTGCAACTTGGTCTATACGTTGTCCGAGATAAGTTTCATCCAATTGAAATTGCAACGATAAACGTGTTGCAGTAGAGCTTGAAGTATGGTTATCTGCATCCTCAGAATCTTCAAGTAAATTGAAATCGGTTTCAGGGAAATTTGGATCGGAAGATTGTGCTTGAGCCATTTGATCATTCAAATAAAAGTGATTTAATAGCGCAATTGTAGCTCATTGCCCGTATTAACAGAGGAATTTTTATGTCGCTACCACATTATAAAATGACAATGCTTGCTCTAACGATTGGCATTGCATCTGCAATGGTAGGCTGTAGCAGCAATCCCAAGAAAGAAGTGGTAGATACCGGTCCACAATCGAGTGAACAGGTTTATATTCAAAAAGCAGAAAAAGCACTGCAAAGTGGTCAATATACCGACGCTGCAAAACACTTAGAAGCATTAGATACCTATTACCCTACAGGTGAATATGCGCAACAAGCTCAACTAGAGCTGCTCTATGTGAAGTTTCAGCAGAAAGATTATGAAGGTGCGATTGCACTGGCTGATCGTTTCATTCGTTTGAACCCTCAGCATCCAAACGTGGACTATGCCTACTATGTCCGTGGCGTAGCCAATATGGAACAAAACTATGATGGTTTGATTCGTTATACTTCTTTAAAGCAAGCACATCGCGATGTGAGCTATCTTAAAGTGGCGTATCAAAACTTCGTAGACTTTATTCGTCGTTACCCTTCAAGCACTTATGCGGTTGATGCCGCACAGCGCATGAAGTTTATCAGCAATGAGTTGGCTGAAAGCGAAATGAATGCGGCACGTTTTAATATCAAACGTAAAGCATGGGTCGCAGCACTAGAGCGTGCGCAATGGGTGATTGAACATTATCCACAAAGCCCTCAAGTGCCTGAAGCTTTAGCAACTGTTGCTTATTCGTATGACCAATTGGGCGACAAGCAAACTGCGCAACAATATACCGATGTCTTGAAACTAAATTATCCAAATTTAGTGAAATCGAATGGTGAAGTGAACTTACGTGCTGCACGTAAAGAAGCAAGTTGGGTCAACCGTGCGACTTTAGGTGTGTTTGGTCGTGAAGAACAAAACAGTTCTGAAGAAAAAATCGAACAGCCGAAACAAACAACAGAGCGCAGCTTTACCAATCGTGTCAGCTTCGGTTTACTGGATCGTCCTGAAACACAGCAAAACATCACTACTGAAACCGAATAATTCCTCTGAAATATTCGCTATTTTAGAAAGGGCAAGTTATCATACTTGCCCTTTTGTTTTGTGCGATTTCCGCTTGATCAAAACGCCTAAAAGGTATACAAAACAATCTAGATTCGATGGTTTTTTGCATTTTAAAACCTCCATCTCTGCTTCTTTTCACGGTTCAAAACATCAGCGACTGACGATTCGACATGGCTATTCCTCAACACACCATTGACCAAATTTTAGATCGGACCGACATTGTCGACCTGATTGGTCAACGTGTGAAACTTAAAAAGTCAGGTCGTACCTATTCAGGCTGTTGTCCGTTCCATCAAGAAAAATCACCATCTTTTCACGTGTATCGTGACAAACAGTATTTCCACTGTTTTGGTTGTCAGGCCAATGGTAATGCCATTCGTTTTTTAATGGACATCGACAGTCGTAGCTTTATTGATGTGATGAAGGATTTGTCGAGTCAAACAGGCATCGAACTTCCAAAAGACAACCGTGACTCAAAAAAACTGGTGTATAAGCGCGAAGCTAAACCTGTCCAAAAACCACAAGTCGATGTCGCAGAAGCCAAGAAAGCTGAACCAGCTCCAGCACAACCTGAGTTTCAGATTGAGCATGATCCTTTTGCTGAATTTCAGTCCATGGACTACCAAGAGGGTTACGCTGATTTTGATACTTTCGAGGGCTTCAACACTGCCCCCGTTCAAGAAGGTAACTTATACGACCTGTTAGAAAATATTGCGCAATACTATGAGCAACAACTACCGCATAGTCGCTCTGCTCAGCAGTACTTTAAACAGCGTGGTCTCAGTCGAGATACTATTGCATATTGGCGTTTAGGCTATGCACCTGAGGACTGGCAACACTTAGAAAAAGCCTTCCCGCAAGATATCGAAGGCTTAAAACTTCTCGGATTAATTCGTACCAGTGACAATGGTCGTAACTTTGACTTGTTGCGGGATCGTGTCATATTTCCGATTCGCGATGCCAAAGGTCGCGTAGTGGGCTTCGGTGGTCGTGCCCTAAATGACGAAATTAAACCCAAATACATCAACTCACCAGACTCTGAGGTATTTCATAAAAACCAATTACTTTATGGTTTATATGAAGGCCGTAAACAAAAAGCTCAAGACTGGCTGATGGTCGAAGGCTATATGGATGTGATTGCGCTACAGCAGTATGGCATAGCAGGTGCCGTAGCGACCTTAGGAACTGCCAGTAACACCGAACACTTAAATATTCTGTTTAAACAAAACAACCGTATTACCATTGCCTTCGATGGTGACGTGGCTGGACAAAAAGCAGCACGTCGTACTTTAGAAATTGCGCTCCCCTTACTCAATGATGGTCGCGAGCTGAAGTTTTTTGTTTTACCGAATGACCATGACCCAGATTCACTGATTCGTCGCGAAGGTATTGAAAACTTTAATAAACTGCTCCAACAAGCTCCACTGTTGTCAGACTTTGTTTTTGCACATCTGACGCAGAACCATGACATCAGCAGCCCTGAAGGTAAAAGTCAGGTCATGAGTGAGTTACGTCAACTGACGGATTTATTGCCCAAAACAGGCTCTTTCCGTTATTTGCTGAATCAATCCTTCAAAGAAAAACTCGGTTTTGGTCGTCGCTGGACACCTCAAGTCAGCAACGATGCCTCGTTGTCTTTTAATATTCGCACCAAAGATGAAGACTTCGCCCTCGCCGTTCTGATCCATCATCCGTTTTTGTATATTCACTTTGAAACTCTACGCGCCTATTTACCTGAAGATGAACTTTTAGCGCATGTGCTACAAGTCTTAGATGGCATCTTTGATGATTTGCCCGACGACCAAGAACTGGCGACCTATTATGTGCTGGGTGCGTGTAGCCGTTATGCCAACGCAATTGTCGATATTATGCAGCGCACCAATATTGAAGTTCTGACCAAAACACCTGAAATGGCCGACAAACTGGCCAGTGAATATGCTCTCTCGCTTGAAGAAAAATATTTGCGCCAAAAACTAAAAGCGCCTTTAAGCCTGCTTGAATCGCGTAATCTACGTCAAAAACTGAATGAATTGACCAAAAAAATAGGCTTAAGACTGATTACTTAAACCTATTACATTTTTTGGATTTGGATTTACTTTTTAGTTTTACGACGTTTAGCAAAAGTCTCATTTAAACACGTTTGCATTTGTTCAAAATGACTCGGATCTTCAGATTTGGCTGCTTCACGCAGCATAATCGAGGTTGGATGCAGCAACTTCTGCGTCAAACGATGTGCAAACTCTTGCATTACCTGTTCCGCCTTTTCCCCTTTCGCAATTCGTGCCAGCGCTAGATCTAATTCTTCTTGTCTTAGCTGTTCACCTTGCTGACGGTAAGCATGGATGGTTTCACCTGCGAGATTAACCTTCTGCTGGGTCACCAACTCGGTTGCTAGTTGGTTGACCATCACCTCAGCTTCAACCGCCGCCTGACGACGCTGAGCAAGGTTTTCATCAATCACCGACTGCAAGTCATCCACGCCATATAAATAGACGCCATCCAAACTTTCCACTTTCGGGTCTATATCACGCGGAACAGCCAAATCCACCATCAACATTTGTTGATAACGACGCTTTTTTAAAGCAGCTTTGACATCTGGATAATGAATCACTTGATGTAAACTACCGGTACAACTGGAAATGACATCTGCACGCGCTAAGTTATTGGCCAACTGATCAAACTCAATAATTTCAACATCTACACGATGGGCTATTTCTTGAGCCAAAGTTTCAGCCCGTTCACGAGTACGGTTACAAATGAGGATTTTTGCGACTCCCATTTCAGCCAAATGCTTCGCCACCAAGCTATTCATTTCGCCCGCCGCCACCACCATGACCGTCAACTTTTCAGGCTTACTAAACACTTGTAATGCAAGCTGAGCCACCGCGTAGCCCATCGATACGGCATGACTACCTACAGCCGTTTCAGAGCGGACGCGTTTCGCCGCATAGAAGGCATATTCAAAAATTCGGTTTAAATGAGGAGAAACAGTATGAGCAGTCTTCGCTAGAGATAGTGCAGATTTAACCTGCCCCAAAATTTGCGGTTCACCAAGCATGAGTGAATCTAAACCGCTTGCAACACGCATCAAGTGAGTGACAGCCTGCGCATTTTCATAACGGTATACATGATTCAACAATTGTTTAACATCTATGCCATTTGCTTGGGCGAGCCAGTTCAATACCATATCTGAGTTTTCAGACATGGCATACACTTCTGTTCTATTACACGTAGAGACCACCACCATTTCATTTAAGTCTTGGTTTTGGCCTTGTTGCTCAAGCAGTTGCGTTAACTTTTCAGGGTTAAATGCAATTTGCTCACGCAATTCTACGGAGGCGGTTTGATGGTTGACACCCAATGCAAAGAAAGACATATCAGATCATCATTTCGCTAAATTTATGCTATTGTGCAATAACGGTGTCATAAAAAGCATTACTTGGATCAAGAAAAATTGCGTCAAACACATTGCCGACTGAGCGGCGCGAGAATTAAGCAATATTCTACCACATTCTTACTCGTCGGTAGCATGGCATCTAGTGCTCATCTTAGAGCAGCTGGAGATTTTTCGCTATCTAATTATGATGCAATTCAACAAAGTATGATTGCCGAATTTGCACTCACTTACCAAGACAGCGCGACTGCCCTGCACAACTATACTGTGCTGGCGATTAAAAGTAATTCCACCACCATTAAACAGCGCGCTTTAAATATTGCCCTTGAACAAAATGACTTGCATGCCGCACTCGACATTGCAACGCATTGGGTGGTGCAAGAGCCTACCGATGTTCCAGCCTTATTTTATTTGTCGCACATTGCACTCAAAGCACATGAATATGAGCTTGCGGCTGAAACACTCGATAAAATTCTCAATATTGATGCCAATGCCGATTTAGAGCAAATCCTTGCGGGGATTGCCCCTGATGAACCTGAAGATCAAGAAATTCTCATTCAAGCGCTACGTTCGAGTAAGGAGCGGAACAACCCCTCTATTTTGGCGTTGATTGCAGGCTTAGAGGCGCAAAATGGACAGCTTGAGCAAGCCCTAACCACCATCAATAAAGCCCTAAAAAAGCGCGGAAAAGTCACAGGCTACATTCTGATGAAGGCCAACTTACTCAGCGCACTCGGCCAAGAGGAAGAAACCCGTAATTGGTATGCAAAATCAAGTCGTAAACACCGCGACAATGTCGATATCCGTTTAGCCGAAGCCAAATATCTGATTAAAATTAATGCGTCAAATGAAGCCTTAACCAAGCTTGAGAGCCTGATTAAAAAATGGCCTGAACAAGAAGAAGCCTTGTTTATTGCGGGATTAACCAGTATTGACTTAAAGAAGTACGAAAAAGCGGAAAAATATTTGGTTGAACTACGTAATTCGGCTGAATATCAAAATGAAGCCTATTACTATCTTGCGGTAAATGCTGAACGAAAACAGCATTTTGAAACAGCCAAGGCCTACTATCGTCTGGTCGATGGTAGCTTGTATACCGTATCGCGTCGTAGCCTCATCAGTATCTATACCCAGCAAAACAAACCCAATGATGCTTTGCGCTTTTTAACCCAAGAACGGGTGAACTATCCACAACATGCAAGCTTTTTGTATCAGGCGCAAGCCGATATCTTAAAGCGCATGAATAACAAAGCTGCAGCCATGCGACTGTTAGATGAGGCGATTAAAAACTTACCGGATGATCCTGAACTGATCTATTCTGAAGTGCTAATGTTGGATCCACATACGGATAAAGACAAACTAGAGAAGTTGCTGAATCAACTGTTAAGTATCGAGCCCAATAGCCCAACCTATCTCAATGCTTATGCATATACTTTAGCCTTGCAAAACAGACGCTTAGATGATGCACGTAGATTTGTTGAACATGCTTTAGAATATGCCCCTGAACAAGCCTCCATCTTAGACACCTTGGGCTTTATTTGTTACTTACAAAATGACTTTAGCACGTCAGCCAAAGTCTTAGAAAAAGCCTACCTCATCAGTGGTAGTGTCAATATTGGCGTGCGTTATGCGCGTTCAGTTTATATGCTCGGTGATCTGCAAAAATTCTCCACTGTGTTACAACAACTCAAACAAAAACACCCAAATGATCCTCAATTGGATCAACTCAATACTTTATTGTTACCCCAACAACTGAAAAAGAGCTCATAGTTTTTATGCGTATTTTCTCAAATCTGAGCTTAAGCTTACTTGCTGCAAGTAGCTTAGCACTAACAGGCTGTCAACAATTTACTAAACCACAGCTTGATCCAAACACTATACAAACCGAATCTGATCAACAATTTAGCTTACAGGGTAAAATTGGGGTGCGTACGCCTGAACAGACAGGCAGTGCTTTTTTCACATGGGTACAACAGCAACAAGAGTTTGATATTGAGCTCAGTGGAATTTTAGGCGTTGGTAAGACGCAAATTACTGGTCGTCCAGGTGAAGTTAGTCTGAATAGTGCTAAAACTGGCCTCATCCAAGCTGAAACCCCTGAAGAACTTTTAAAAACAGCAACAGGCTGGCAGGCACCCATTACCCATTTAGTCAATTGGGTTCAGGCTAAACCCGCAACAGTTCAAGCACAAATCCAACGTGACAGTGCCAAACGAGCAGTACAGATCACTGAAGATGGTTGGAGTGTTGAGCTGAGCTATAACGAACAAGCCCATATGCCAAATCGGTTGATTTTAAAACAAGCACTTGAAAATGGTGCAGAAAACCGTATTACAATGGTCATTCAAAACCGCTAGTTATCTCGTTATGATCCGTGTCCCTGCCCCATCAAAACTGAATTTGTTTTTACACATTACGGGTCGTCGTGAAAACGGCTACCATGAACTGCAAAGTATTTTCCAGTTGATCGATCTGTGTGATTGGTTAGAGTTTGAACTCCGTACAGATCAAGAGATTCATATTGAAGGCTTAAACAGTGTCGATTTGAGTCAAAATTTGATTTATAAAGCGACACAGATACTTAAGCCGTATGCACAAACAGCTACCGGTTTATCCATTCGTCTTGAAAAAAATATTCCGATGGGTGCAGGCTTAGGTGGTGGTTCATCGGATGCCGCGACGACACTAATCGTGGTCAATCAACTGTGGCAGTGCGGGCTAAATACTGAGCAACTAGCAGACTTGGGTGTTCAGTTAGGCGCAGACGTTCCCATCTTTGTCCATGGTCGCAATGCATGGGCTGAAGGCATAGGTGAGCACTTAACATTCATAGACTTAGATCAAAAACAATACATTGTGTTAAAACCTGATTGTTTTATCAGCACTCAATTGCTTTTTTCACAAAAAACATTGACAAGAAACACGAAGAGCTCTAAATTTTGCGCCTATCAGTTAAAGCCATCTGATTTTGGAAATAATTTTGAGCCTTTGGCAAGAAGTTTATATCCAGAAGTAGATAAAGCAATGCAATATCTCGACCAGTTCGGTATTGCAAAACTTACAGGTACAGGTGCTTGTGTTTTTACTGAAGTAACGAGTGATATGAACATTGATGATGTTCTTGCAAATGCACCATGTAAAGCTTACTTGGTCAACAGCTTGAATGAATCACCAATAAGACATTTCCACGTTACCTGATAGGGGTATCGCCAAGTGGTAAGGCACCGGTTTTTGATATCGGCATCCGTTGGTTCGAATCCA
>NZ_JAQSUV010000012.1:0-85147 GCF_028649355.1 Acinetobacter sp. Gutcm_16
ACGTGACCGATTGTGCCCACGTTAACGTGTGGCTTATTACGTTCAAACTTAGCCTTAGCCATGTTCATCTTCCTCGTTTACGTCGAACACAGGTATAAACAACTCAGTATCGACACATCGCCTAAAAAATCAAACACCAAATACTTGAAAAGCAGACTAATAAGCCTGCTTCTTTAAAAATTTGTAGAAATTCTACTAAACTGTAATCTGGAGCTCTTATCGAGATTTGAACTCGAGACCTCTCCCTTACCAAGGGAGTGCTCTACCACTGAGCTATAAGAGCAAATATAAAACTTCAAATGGAGCGGGAGACGAGGGTCGAACTCGCGACATGTAGCTTGGAAGGCTACCGCTCTACCAACTGAGCTACTCCCGCACGATGTTGGTACAAAGACCACTTTCTTAAAGTCTTAAAATTGGTGGTGAGGGAAGGATTCGAACCTTCGAAACTTTCGTAGCGGAGTTACAGTCCGCCCCCTTTGACCGCTCGGGAACCTCACCATTTTACACTTACTTCAGTGTCGCTCTTTACTTAACCCACTCAACTTCCTAAGATGGTGCCGGCACACGGATTCGAACTGTGGACCTACTGATTACAAGTCAGTTGCTCTACCAACTGAGCTATGCCGGCGTTTCTTAGTGTTTCGTACGTTTCGTATCGGAACGGTGTGCAGTTTAGCAAAACTCAAAATCCTTGCAAGTGTTTTTTTCAAAAAAAACGTCAAAAACTCACAAAATCAATCCGTTTGACGATAATTCAACCGCTTTGATCACTGCGCGAGCTTTTATTTGGGTTTCATTCCACTCAGATTCAGGATTTGAGTCATAAACAAGCCCCGCTCCTGCCTGAACATACACCTTATTTTCACGAATAACGCAGGTACGAATCGCAATCGACATGTCCATTTCGCCATGCCAGCCTAAATAACCAACAGCACCACCAAAAATTCCACGTTTTACGGGCTCAACTTGGTCAATAATTTCCATCGCACGGATTTTTGGCGCACCTGAAAGTGTGCCTGCTGGGAAAGTTGCTTTAAAAACATCCAAAGCATCCACATCATCACGAACTTCGCCTTGTACATTGGAAACAATATGCATGACATGTGAATAACGTTCGATCACCATTTGATCAGTCACTTGCACTTTGCCAATTTTCGAGACACGACCGACATCATTTCGACCCAAGTCAATCAGCATTAAATGTTCAGCAATCTCTTTTTCATCCGACAGCAAGTCTTGTTCAAGCGCTAAATCTTCTTCTTTGGTTTTACCACGTGGACGCGTTCCTGCCAGCGGACGTACGGTTGCAATCCCATTTTCAAGGCGAGATAAAATTTCAGGGGAAGAACCGACAATATGAAAAGGCTGATTATTTTCCAAAGTTTGCCCTTGTACCAAGAACAAATAAGGCGATGGGTTCAAATGACGTAGCGCACGATAGACTTGTAAAGGCTCACCATCAAAGTCAGAGACCATGCGATGCCCTGGTACCACCTGCATCACATCGCCCGCACGGATGTATTCTTTCACCGTTTCAATCGATTCTAAGAATTTTGCTTTGCCCGTGAGTGACTCAAAATGCGGTGCAGTATGCGGCGTGGCTTTTAGACTAATGGGCGTTGCGAGTAAATCTTCCAATGCATCCAGTTGCTGCTGAGCTTGGTTATACGCATCCGCGTCAACCACATCGGCATGCACGATCAGGAATAAAGTATCTTTTAAGTTATCAAACACTATCACTGTTTTAGACAGCATCATCCAAATATCAGGCAAACCCACTGGATCTGCTTCTGGCGCGTTGTTTAAACGCGGTTCAATATAACGTACCGCATCATAACCAAAGTAGCCCACCAAGCCCCCTGTAAAGCTTGGCAGAGCAGGTAAATCAGCTTGAGTAGGTACTTTATACCGCGACTGAAAATCCCGGATGAATTGAAACGGATCTGTACAAGGTTGTTTTTCTATGGTGCCGTCGGCTTGTTGAATGGTTAGCTCACCCGCGTTGCATGAGAACACGGTAGATTCACCTAAACCAATAATAGAATAGCGTGCCCAGTTCTCCCCACCTTCCACAGATTCAAACAAATAGGCTTGCTTATGCTCTTTTAGGCGCGCAAAGACGGACAATGGTGTCTCAGTATCGGCTAAGCGCTGACGATAGACAGGAATCAGGTTATAACCTGCTGTTTTGAGTTGATCGAATTGAGTTTGCGTTGTCATGAGTGTTCTCTATTTTTTCAATATGGCGTGATCAGTTTTTAAAATTAGTGCTTGGAGTTTCGCCATCGAAAAGTCATATGTTTACTCATGTTCATTCCTTCGTTTGCAAAGTTACCCGATCAGTTCACACAAATTATCCACCACTTGCTGTGGCTGACAGTCTAAAATATTTTCACCATGATTATAGCCATAGCTGACCACAACACAATCAATACCCGCACGGCGTGCAGCCTCAACATCATTGGATGAGTCCCCAATCATTAAGACCTGACCTTTGCTTTGTGCATATTGCTCAACACAATGTAACAATTGGCGTGGATGAGGTTTGCGCTCTTCGAAACGATCGCCGCCGATGACATCAGCAAAATAATGGGTCATGCCTAAGTGATCGACAATAGCACGTGCAGGCAATTCAGGTTTATTGGTCACGCAAATCATGGTTTTCTTTTGTGCCAAGCCCCATTCTAAAAACTCAAGAATGCCATCGAAAGGCTGAGTTTCCACACATGGGTCGGCATTATAAATTTTTAAAAACGTCTCCAACAATTGTTGTTGCTGGGCAGGATCGACTTTACCCGTTAAATGTTGCAAGGTACTTTGACAAAATAGCGCCGTTCCCTTACCAACCCAGACCCGCACCTGCGCTTCAGTAACGGTAGGCAGTTGCAAAGCATTCAGGCTCATATTCATGGCACGATGCAAATCTGTTGCTGAATCCACCAAGGTTCCATCTAGATCGAAAAGTAAAACCTCTCGCTGTGCCACATTTGCAATATTCATTCACCCTCACCCAATTTTATCGTGTACTGCCCAAAAACAATCAAGGCATGCTTGTGCATGCCTTGATTGTAGTGTGATCTGCGTTTTATTTGAACATCAGCCAAGCAATAATCGCTAAAATAATCAAGACAATAATCGAGATTAACCCCAGCGAGGCATTTTTCTGAGTTTCCACCTCTTGCTCAACCTGTACTTTTGAAGCCTCGTTGTTCTCAACCTGAGGTACGCTAGGCGCAGTCAAATCCACCCCTGCAGGAATAGGAGCGGGTTTCGGAATACCGACATTTTGCGGCATCCCGTCACGCGTTAAACTCACATTACCATCGCGTTCTTTTAGCTCAGGCATACCCTGATCGCTCATATGCTGAGCTGCCGTTTTCGGCAGTTCTGGCTCAACAACAGGCGCATCAGCACTCACTTCCGCTTGAGCCGTTTCTGAAGCAGCTACTGCTTCAGATGGCTGGCTAATCGGTGTTTCAACCACAGCTGCGCCCAAAGTTGCAGCCTCTACCGATTCCACCACATCTTCTAACGCTTTAGCAGGCTCAAAGACCGAAAACTTTAAGCTTGCAAACTGGACGATATCACCCTTCTTCAACAACGTTTCTGCCGCAATTTGCACATCATTCACATACGTGCCATTTGAAGAACCCAAGTCTTGTAGCCATAAAGCCTGTTCTTTCAGTAAAAAGGCCGCATGTTTACGCGAAATTTCAGATTGTTGTAATACAATATCCGCTGCTTGATGACGACCGACCAACATATCACGGTCAATGCTAATTTCCTGACCCGTTAATTCGCCAGTAATTGCTTGTATTTTCCAAGTCATGACTTATCTCTCTATGTGCTGATTTATGATAACACAGAGAATATTCTTTACCATTTCACCTTCCCTCACAGACGAATGGCAGGACAGCTAGGCTGAACCTATCGAGACATTCTCAGTATATCGCTCAGGGATGGAATAGCTTGTCGATACCGCCTGAGCCATGTGTACCACGCGAGCACCTTGGACATTTTGCATCATCAAGTTCAAGCCAATCTGGGGATGAACCATTGGATATAGCTGACGCGAGGTGGTATTTTTAGGAACACTAGCAATCGGCTGTTTACGAATCGCAGGTTCAATAGCCACAGGCGTTGTTTCAACCATCGGTTGCGTTGTGGTTGGACTGCTTGGCACCTGTTGATACGATTGTGGCAAGGTCGGTTTGGTTGATGTCACAGGCAAACGCTGTTGGAAGACATCATCGACATTTTCAGGCAACTTGGCAAAGCTACCATCTTTATCCATGGCCAACTGCAAACTATAAAGCTGACTGTAGCGCTGCTGAGAGAGGCGACGTGCAGACTCTCCATCTCCCACAATCGTCGGATGAATAAAAACCAGCAAATTGCGTTTCTGATCTGACTTGCCATCTGAGCGGAACAAACGCCCCAACCCCGGTATTGCACCAAGGCCTGGGATCGATTGGCGTGAATAAGACGTATTATCTGAAATCAAGCCGCCTAAAACGATGGTATTGCCATGCTCAGCCAAGACCGAAGTTTTAATCGCACGCTTACTGGTGACCAAATCCTGTGCTTCACCTTTATTGGTTTTGACATCCGAGACTTCTTGTTCAATCTCTAAGCGGATAGTTCCACCTTCACCAATATGCGGTACCACCTTAAGCGTTACACCCACATCTTTACGCTCGATGGTGGTGTAAGGGTTGGCTGTACCTGAAGAGGTCGTAGAAACTGAGCCTGTTACAAAGGGCACATTTTCACCCACGACGATATAAGCCTCTTCATTGTCCATAGTGACAATCGATGGGGTAGACAGCAAATTCGACTTGGTATTACTTTTTAATGCTTGGATCATCGCGCCATATAACTGACGCGAGCCATCACTGCCTTCTTTATAATCCCCAAGGATTAACGAACCACCCGCGCCAATTGCACTTGCAGCCCCCGCACCGCCACCCGTTAAATAATTTGCAGCAATGCTTTTAAGACTCGAACCAATATTGTCAAAATTGATAATCCCAACACCACTACTTAAATCACCCATCGCCCATTGCACGCCCAACTGGTCGGCATCGTTACCTTCCACCTCGAGAATAGTCGCCTCAATTAGGACTTGCTGACGGCGGGTATCCAACTGTTGAATAGCCGACTCAATTTCACGCATCAACTGAGGGTCTGCTTTGACCACCAATGCATTTTGCGAACTATCGGCAATAATACTGACCCCATTACTGTTAAAGCTGGTGATGTTGTTCTGATTGCGATTGGACTGGCTATTTAAGTTAATACTTGGGGTGGAAATCTGTGAAGATGAACCTTCACTCACGCTATTATTTTGGTTATAGCTGGAATTGCTATTGTTATTGCTGTCGTTAGACTCGCTAGAATTAACAGCCTGCCCTGAGACCAAACCTTGTAAAATTTCGGATAAGCTTTTAGCGCTGGCATATTTTAAGCGGAACACTTTCAATCCGCCTAGACGCTCCGCAGCAGGTACATCCAGCATCTCGATCATTTGGCGAATACGTTTACGCGTCGCGGTATCCCCTTTTAGAATAATCCGATTGGTACGGTTATCTGCAATGATTCGTATTCTGGAACCCTTTAAATCTTTGATCGAGCCTGTTCCGCTCATACTTTCCAACAACCCAATCATTTCCTCAGCCTGACTCGACTGCAACGACACCGCTTCGATATCATTTTGTCCCGTCCCATCCAAGTTACGGATGATGGTCTCAAGCTGATAAATATTGCTGGCGCGATCAGACACAATCAGTGCATTGGTGCCATTCACCGCAGATAAATGTGCAAACTGCGGCATCAATGGACGCAGTGCAGGAATCAAGTCATTGGCATTGGTGTTTTCCAGCCAAATCACCCGCGTCACAACCTGATCGCCTGTGGCACGGTGACGAACATCATAGGGAATGCCTGAACTTTTAACATTACTGTCAGGCACAATTTTAATGGTCCGACCAGAAGGAATCGCGACCACACCGTTGACATTCAAGACTCCTAAGAACAAGTCGTAGACTTCTTGCTTATTCAACGCTTTGTTTGAAATCACCGTGACATTACCGCGTACCCGTGGATCAACTGCAAAGTTTTTCCCCGTAATATCCGCAACCTCATTAATAAATGCAGTTAAGTCCGCATCGCGCAGATTAATTTTCCACGTTTGTGCATAGCTGGCTGTACTCACCATGGCAAGCAAAGGCGCTGCGATTGTCAGTGCCCAAGCAGGGCGGTGATTCAATAAAGCCATAAATCCAAGTCATTCCTAACTAATATTGGTGATGTTCGATCACTGAAAATTCTGTTGTACCGTAATGATACGATCACCACGTTTCACTTCTATTTTTACTTGTCCTTCACGGCGCGCACGTTCTAACAACTGCGCGTCGTTTTGCCCCTGTCCGATCGTTTGACCATTTAAAGACATAATCTGATCCCCTGCCTGCAAGCCTAAACGGCTTCGCAGTGCAGCTGGTGTTTGCTCAGTGACTTGATAACCTTGCCCTGTATTACTGGTATTTACACCCAAATCTTTTAAATATTGCTCACGATCTTGTTGTAAGTTCTGTACTGCTTGGCCTAATACTTGCTGCTCTTGACTCACAGCAGGCGCTGCAACGGGTGCTGTTGCTGGGGGCACAATTTGCTGATCTAAATTATCAATCCCTTGAAAAAACAATTCTCGGGTTTGCCCACTGTTATTTTTGAGAATCGCGCGATCCCAATACACCTCTGACAAATAATAAGCGCTGCCTTCGATGTTTTCCCCCACCCGATAGCGCTCTGCTACATTATTTGCCTTAATCACAGCAGATGAGAACTGACTGGGTTGCCCAACCACCACCCCTTGTAGCTGTAAATTGAGCTGATCATCTGCGGGATTCTTACTTTGCTCTGCAAATAACGCAAAATTGGTAATATTCGGAACTTGAGGTTGCTGCGAACCCAATTCAACGCGTGGCATTTGCATGACTTGTGGTGGCGCCACCCAAAGCCAAAATAAGCCAGCCAACTTCCAGCATAGTGCCAAGATCAAAAGCATTAAGCACAGTGGTGCTATACGTTCAAACTGTTTGAGATTTAGCTCTGGTAATTTTTGCAGATCAAAACCCATTAAAAGCCCCCACTAAGCAAAGGCTGACGTGAACTCACCACATAACTATCTAGGCCTGCTTTGCCTTGATATGACGGGACATTCAACATGAGACGCTGGGTTAATTGCACATCTAACATCAGACTTGGGTCGATGGTCAGGTTCATCAGTTTTTGTTGTCGTTGATCGCGTAAATCGACTATCAGCTTATTTTGCTCCTGCGACAAACGACCCGCCAACGATGGAATCTGCATTTGTTGTGGGCGCTGCGCAAAGATATACATGAGTTCGCCGCCTGCCCATTGTACCCCCCCATCCACTTGGTCAAATCCCTGCTCTTTTTTATAATTAAAATCAATTTCTTGTAACTGAACCGCATTACTCGGCCATTGCCAATTGGCCAACGACTTTAACGTTTCGGGTGCAATTTGTCCGTTTAAATCACGCACCATTATTTTTTTTCCAAACCCATAGGCCAAAACGCCTTCAAGCTTGGTATTGGCACTATAAATTTCGAGATTGGCACCTGCACGAAGGAGCAGTAAATCTAAAGGTCGGGTGGTCCAAAGCACCGTCCCGCGCAATTTTCCAGTTTGCCAATCAGCCTGTCCATGCCAAATATTACCGCTGACGTTATGTAAAACTTGGTTGTTTTTATAAAATTTTGCAATGAGCCATGCCGCAGGAATTTGCAGCAAAACAAAAATTAAAAACGCAACGACTGCAAACATCCACCACGTGATGTATTTAGGTTTTGTGATTCTCCCACCACGAACTTTCAATTATTCTTCCTTGCTTCATTTCTTGTCTTTCTTTGATAGACATTATGCATAATTTTACAACAACACCAAACTTTAACTATAAAAAAAACCAAGCAGATAATGCTTGGTTTTTTGAGCTTATGTCACATCTGTGACAAGGTGATGACTTAGATTAGAAAATCTTCAAGCTTCGCACCTTTTTCTAACTGAGCCACCAACCAACGTGGTTGCTTACCACGGCCAGTCCATGTCTCAGCAGCATTGCCTTTGTTACGGTAACGCGGTTCAACCGACTTACGTGTGCCTTTTTTACGCTTAGTCGCGCCAAACTCTAAAATTTGTTCAATGCTTAAACCTACATTTTCCGCAATCGCGTTAATTTGGGTATAAGCATCTTCAATTGCTTGATCTTTTTTAGATGCAATTAAAGCTTCCGCTTCGATTTGTAGACGCTTTAACTCTTCTACGGATAAATTACTAATATCTGGCATTACATTAACTCCATTAACCAACATTTTATTTACTGAGTCTATTTAATAATATTTTGATTAGACCAAAGACTCAACTCATCCATGACTTAAACAACAATACTTAGACAGTATTTATATAGTCTAGCGACTTTTAAAATAAATAAAAAGATATTTATATTTGGTGACCGACCGTCAACTCAAATTCTTTGAGTTTTTGACGCACCAGTTCAGGAATTAATGTTTTCTGCATATTGGTTTTATCGACACAAACAATGACCGCTTCTGCTTCCGCAACGAATGATTGTTGCTGTTCACTCCATAATAAATAATGCATACGAAATGCACTATTTCTGAGTTCTTCAATACGCGCACTAATTTTCAATTGATCTGGATAAAATACTGGTTTTAAATATTTGCACTGATTTGATGCAACAACGGTCAATACATCCGCAGATAAAATACCCGTATGTTCAATATAAGCCAAACGCGCACTTTCAACATAACGATAATACATGACATTATTAACATGACCAAAGGCATCCATATCTCCCCAAGCCACGTGTTGAGTATAAACCAATGGGTAATCTAAAACGCTCTGCATTATGCACCTATATTTTCATTTCTACAAAATTTGCATTATTTTCAAAAATTAAATTTAACTGTTTAATTAAATCTTCATCACCATTTAAAGTCGATTTGATTCTTAAATAGTTCATTAATACATTATCGGGATATAAAATTAATAACGCATCTGCCTGCTCTTGCATACCTAAAGCAGTATAAATATGCCACTTGGCAAAACTCAAAACCGGCACACTCGTATACTTTGCTTCCCATGCTTCTATGTGCTGCTGCAAATCCACATAATCGGGTTGCTGTTTCAAAAGCTGTTGCTGGAACCACAAATAAAATACTTCCGAATTAAACTGCTGATTGAGTAAATAAATCGACAAATGTTCGTGCTGTTCACTCATGTCTGGCATACGTGCTAATAACTTAAGCCACAGCAGTTGAACATCATAACTGCGGCTGAAAATCTGATCAGACAAGTCCAAATAACGTTGTTTTAAATCCTCTAAATTTTCATAATTGGCTTGATCAAATTTTATCAACAAACGCTTCAGCCATGCTTTTTTCACATCTTGATCTAAATGACCATATTGGGTTGAGCGTAAATACAGCCACGGAAACTGAATCGCAAAACGCCCCCACAGCTCTTTTAAACACGCTTCATAAGCAGTTTGTACATCTTTAAGCCAAGGTGAAAGTTCATGTTGGTTGAGAAACTCAAGATGGGTTAACGCTTGTTCTGCATCTTCTTGTGCTAAGAACAGCTCAATACGTTGCAGTTCAGCCAACTCAAAGGCCATAGCATTGCTTTGGCTCAAAGCGCTTAAGGCTTCAGGGAACTGCTCCTGCATCAGATATAAACGTGCATCGATAATACTTTTGAGCAAGCCCGACTGCGCGAAGGCATTTTGAATAAAGGCTTGTTGATCTCGGCCTGCATCCAACAACCAAATCACAGCCAGTTGTTCATAAGGATGCAAACTTTTAAAATCAAAAACAGTTTCCGCTTTGCGTTTTTCTCGACTGAGATACCGTTTTAGCCCCAACCAAACCAAATGCAAGCTAAAACTAAGCAGTGCTAGCGCAATAAATACGATCCAGAGATTGGTTTGTAACTGCCAGTCATGCCAAAACACGTAGACATAACCCGCACCATGCCCATAACTCAAGACACTCAACACAGCAATTGCAATTAAACTCACCAAACCATAAGCAATCAGTATTTGTTTCATTCCATTACCCCAACAACGCACGCGTACTTAAAATAGGCGTTGGGACAACCACCAATGTTTTCAGCTTATTCAGCTGTTTCAGCAGCTCTTTGGCTTTAGGGTCTGGAAGTTGCTGGATCAACAGCATTACTTCGGTTAAGTCTTTTTGGTATTCGGTATATTGCCCTGCAGCTAAGGCTTGGCGTGCCAACAATAAGCGTAACTGGGCTTCTTTAAGCACGATTTGTCGTTGCATTAACGCTGTTGCAGGTGCTTGCGCAGGTTCGAGCCTCAACCATTGCTTCCAAAAGGATTCGGACGTATCGCGCGTGGTGTTTAACTGAGGTTGTTGTATTTCTCGACTTAAAGCCTGATCAATCTGTTGCAGCTGGCGGTTAATCAGCGCTTGCTGCTCATTGCGCTCAGCCACAAACTTCTGAATGGTTTGCATATCTCGCGCTATGACCTGATGCAAACTTTGCTTCAACGCCATAGCCAAGTTATATTTTTCCAGCTGCATATCTAAAAAAGCCAACTTATCGGTGGCCACCACATACTGCTGTTGCTTTAAGGCAAACTCAACCAAGTCCAACTGTTGCTTAATAAACAAAATTGGATCAATACCCTCAATCACCAATTCGGCAGGTTGGCTACTCATCGTATTCACTGTTGCAGGGTTTTGTTTCAAAGTTTCTTTTTGACGCTGCATAGCCACGACTTGATCGTTCAAATTGGCGCTGCGCTGTTCGATTTGGTGCATTTCATTGAGCAAAGTAGCTTGTTGTGTACTCAGCCCCCACACGTCATAACTTAGCTTCGCAATCCACGCCAATGCAGCCATCAATACAATGATAAGAATCTTCTTCATGCGTTCCCTTGCTCACTTTGTAACAACTGTACAATCGTGGCTGTCTTTAAATCTTTCAGTACACTCATTTTAAACGGCACATGCATTTGCTGTTGATACTGCTTCAAGATCTGTGCCAAACGCTCACCCAACACCAAAAAGTGTCCTTGTTGCAGAAGCTGAATATTTGAGTCCAGCAGAGCTAACCAATTCAGCCAACTGGCCTCACTGCTGATCAGTGCGACGTAGTGATTATGTTCTGATAAACATTGAATTAATTCAGCCTGTTGCTGCATCGTTTCATTTGGACAGCGACGCTCATACAAAACAAAATTCAGTATAAGACGCCCGTGTTGCATTAAGGTGTCCATCATAAACTGACGCCCACCTTCTCCTCGCCAAAATGCAATACTCGCATCACTGGCCAAGTTCTGCAAAACAGGCAGTTGTAACATCCCTTCAGAGGTTTCTACCTCAGGCACCACACTGCCCAAACCATATTCGGCCAAAGCCTGTGCTGTTTTTTGTCCGACTGCAATCCATTGAATATGCTGTAAATCAGACACCGTTAAACCGCTTTGCAGCAAATGTGCCATACCAAACTGCACAGCACTAGGGCTGACCACCACAATCACTTGGGTGTACACTAGCTGCTGATACAAGCGCTCTAGGTCATGACTCCATGCTCTAGGCAACAACTCCAGTAACGGCAATGGATAGACCTCAACAGCCTGTTGCTCTAGTGCCATCGTGAGGCTTGCCGCGCGATCAACAGGACGCGTATTAATAAACAGCATCGTTAAGCAATATTAGTGATAAAAGGCTTTGAGTAAATCACCTGCACCTTGAGCCAATAACTCTTGTGCAAGGACAACCCCCAAATGTTCAGCTTCAGCGGCATCACCCGCCACTTGTGCTTTGAGGAGCGTTTGCCCATCGACACTCCCCACACGCCCTTCGATCTGGATGAGGTTGTCTGCTAACGTGGCATAGCCTGCAATGGGTACCTGACATCCACCTTCAAGATAAGCATTGAAAGCACGTTCAGCGCGAACACAGGTATCGGTTTCTACATGCAGTAAAGGATGGATCAAATCCAATACCGCTTGATCATTTGCACGGCACTCTAACCCTAAAGCGCCCTGACCCACGGCAGGTAAACTCAACTCAGGTCGAATGGTATGACGGATACGTTCTGCCAACCCCAAGCGTTTTAATCCCGCACTGGCCAAAATAATGGCATCGTACTGACCCGCATCCAATTTAGATAAACGCGTTCCCACGTTACCACGTAAATCGATAATCTCTAGGTCAGGTCGTTGTTTTAAAATTTGGCATTTACGGCGTAAACTCGAAGTGCCGACCTTTGCTCCTTGTGGCAATGCATCAAAACTCGCGTAACTATTCGATACAAAAGCATCTAAAGGATCTTCACGCTCACAAATGACGGCCAGCGATAACCCCTCAGGCAAAGCCATTGGAACATCTTTCATCGAATGCACCGCTAAATCGGCACGACCATCCAATAACGCTGCTTCAAGCTCTTTGACAAATAAACCTTTGCCACCAATTTTTGCCAATGGTGTATCTAAAATTTTGTCCCCTTGGGTAACAAAAGTCACCAACTCTACTGTGAGCCCCGCATGCAGTGCTTCTAAACGAGCACGAATATGTTCAGCTTGCCAAAGAGCAAGCGGGCTTTGTCGAGTAGCGATCTTTAGGGTTTTCATAAATTTTAGTATGTGCCAATAAGAATGAAACTATCTTAAACTGAATTTCCCCCATTGGAAATGTATTCAGCCCAAAGCGCCCCGTCTCATCAGCAGCAGAGTCATTAAATTGGTGTGCTAAAGCTTATGTAAGCGCTCACGCAAACCCGGTAAATGCCGTCGACTCACCGCTAGACGCTCATCTAACTCACGGCAACGCACTTGATACTGCCCAGAGTTGACCACTTCAAGCCCTTCTAAAAAGTGAACTGAAACCAAGGCATTACGGTGAATACGAATAAAGGCCTCCCCAAACTCATGCTCTAAGTCTTTTAAGGTTTCATCAATTAAGACACTGCCGTTTTTGTGGCGTACCGTGACATATTTTTGATCCGCCAAAAAATAATAAATATTTTCAATGGGCACCAATTCCACACCACGATAGGTTTTCGCTGCGATTTGATGTCGCTTTACGTTAAATTCGTCCATATTTTCTTTTTGTTTTATCTCGCTCATTTGAGCTTGGGTTAATTTAGTGAGGTGACCAAGCACCTGTTGCAATTCCTGTTGCATCACTGGTTTTAATAAATAACCTTCAGCATGTGACTTAAATGCATCAAGTGCATGTTCATCATAAGCTGTACAAAACACCAAAGCAGGCATCGGTTCAAGTTGGCGCAAATAATGCGCACAGGTCAATCCATCCATTTCTGGCATCTGAATATCTAAAAGTACCACATCTGGTTCATATTGTTGAGTTAATTCAATTGCTTGTTGACCATGTGAGGCTGTTGCCACCACTTGATGTCCGAGCTGACTCACCAATCTAGACAAACGTTCGATTGCTAAAGGCTCATCATCACAAATTAGGATGTCCATTTATCTCCTCCCCAACAGTCACCTTGTTTATTTTTATAGGTTCACTGCGGCTTATTTATATTGATACTGCACAACAGTGGTATACATTCCCTCCCCTGCATAGGTTTGAAAGCTCACAGTTCGCCCAAAATATGCTTCTAGACGCTGCTTCACATTTTCAATGGCAATACCATGTCCTTGTCGTTTATGAATTGTTTCCTTTGTAAATGGGTTAGTTATGACGATATTAACTTGATTTTGCAATATTTCAATCAGTACACTTATCGTACTCTTAGTTAAAAATTTTTCAACACCATGAAAAATACTATTTTCAAGTAAAGGTTGTAAAGTTAAGAGTGGAATTTGTACCTGCTTACACAATTCGGCATGCTCGATTTTCCATTCAACCTGTAAACGATCCCCCAAACGAATTTGTTCAATCGCCAAATAACGCTGACACAACTCAATTTCATCACTGAGCTTGACCAGTTTTAACTCTTGGAAACTGGCTCTAAACAGACGCGATAGATTGAGCAACATCTGTTCGGCTTTATCTGGATCAATCGCGATCAAGCTAATCACATTGTTTAAACTATTAAACAAAAAATGCGGGTGGATACGGGCTTGCATCGCCTGCACCCGTGCATTCAGCTCACTGTTTTGCTGCCTAAACCACTGTTCTCTTAGATACAAATAACGAAAACAAAAGCTGCCTAACAGCAAGCCATAACCCAAATGCAAGGCCACATCATTCCATAAGATGACCGAAGTCAAACCATTGAAACTAAAATTAGCTCCAAAGAAGATCAGTATATTAAGGCTGAGCGTGGTCACCAACACAATGATCTGTAATAGAAAAAAGCCTGACAATAAAGTCATACCGAGACTCAAATCTTGCAACTTTTTTTGTCCATATTGCATTAGCGCAGCAAAAGACAGTAAAACCCAATTGATGTACAGCATATAGCCCAGCACATGCTCAAACACTAAGTTTGACCAAGACTGTGCCTCGGCCAAAGCCAACAGCATGGCCAACAAATTTCCACCAACAAATAATTCCAACAAATGCGGCCATTGCACGATTTTGCTAAATAAATAAGAGATATTTGGCTTAGCCATGCTGGAAGTTAAACTTTGCGCATCTTGAACTTCGGCAAGTTGTCTTGAATTTGTTATACTCATGCGAGTTCTACCGCTTTTTATCTTATTGAGCCGACATGACCACATCTTCTAATTCCTCAAATCCGTCACAAGCCCAAACTTCGGGTATGTGGGGCGGTCGTTTCTCTGAAGCTACTGATGCCTTTGTTGCTGAATTTACAGCATCTGTACAATTTGACCAACGCTTTTATAAACAAGATATTGCAGGTTCCATTGCTCACGCGACCATGCTTGCTAAAGTTGGCGTTCTAACTGAACAAGAACGCGATGACATCATCAATGGCTTAAACACCATTCAAGCTGAAATCGAAGCGGGTCAGTTCGAATGGCGTATTGACCTAGAAGATGTACACATGAACATTGAGTCGCGTTTGACTCAACGGATTGGCATCACAGGTAAAAAGCTCCACACCGGTCGTAGCCGTAATGACCAAGTGGCAACCGATATTCGCCTCTATGTTCGCGATGAGATCGATGCCATTTTAGAATTACTAAAAAAATTACAAAAAGGTATTTTGAGTATCGCTGCTCAAAACACACACACCATTATGCCGGGCTTCACCCACTTACAAACGGCACAGCCTGTGACTTTTGGTCACCACCTGTTGGCATGGTTTGAAATGTTAGTGCGTGACTCTGAACGTCTCATTGACTGCCGTAAGCGTACTAACCGCATGCCTTTAGGTTCAGCGGCACTTGCAGGCACCACTTACCCAATCGACCGCGCATTTACAGCAGAGTTACTGGGTTTTGAAGCCGTTTCTGAAAACTCACTCGATGCAGTATCTGATCGCGACTTCGGTATTGAGTTCAATGCTGCGGCTTCTCTGATCATGATGCACTTATCACGCATGTCAGAAGAACTGATTATGTGGACGTCTGCACAGTTTAAGTTCGTAAACATTCCGGACCGTTTCTGTACTGGCTCTTCAATCATGCCACAAAAGAAAAATCCAGATGTTCCAGAGTTAGTGCGCGGTAAAACAGGCCGTGTCTATGGCGACCTGATGAGCTTGTTAACACTGATGAAAGGTCAACCATTGGCGTATAACAAAGACAACCAAGAAGACAAAGAACCTTTGTTTGATGCGATTGATACCGTGCGTGGCTCGCTCATGGCTTTTGCAGACATGATTCCTGCTTTGGTGCCAAACATTGAAATCATGCGTGAAGCAGCACTGCGTGGTTTCTCAACCGCAACGGACTTGGCTGATTACCTTGTGAAAAATGGCGTGGCTTTCCGTGATGCACATGAAATTGTGGGTAAAGCCGTTGCTTTAGGTGTTCAAGAGTCAAAAGATCTTTCTGAATTAACTTTAGAACAACTTCAACAGTTTTCTGATTTAATTCAAGCGGATGTGTTTGAAAAAGCGCTGACCCTTGAAGCGTCAGTCAATGCACGTAACCACATTGGTGGAACTGCACCTGCGCAAGTAGAAGCTGCAATTGAACGTGCCCATGCGCGTTTAGAAAAACTTTATGCTCAATAAGGACGTCTAGATATGACTCGACAAGTTTTTTGCCGTAAATATCAAACAGAAATGGAAGGTTTAGACTTTGCACCGTTTCCTGGTGCAAAAGGCCAAGAACTTTTTGAAAGCATCTCCAAGCAAGCTTGGGGAGAATGGTTAAAGCACCAAACCACTTTAATCAATGAAAAACGCCTAAATGTGTTTGAACCTGATGCGAAAAAGTTTCTTGAAGAACAACGTGAGAAGTTCTTTAACAATGATGAAAGCTTAGAAAAAGCAGAAGGCTTAAAGCCTGAGGCGTGATAAAGCGGAGCACTGCTCCGCCACGCTGCAAGATGAAAAGCTATGCTTGGCGTGACCAATAGAGTATTACTCTGAAAATTATCTAAACTAAGCGAAGCACACAGTTTCACATTTGAAAAGCCCCGACATCGGGGCTTTTCATTTTTATTCGTACAATGTTCTATCCAAGTATAGGGATGACCCCCCAAATAGATGACATATTGATGACTCAATCAGACTATAGAACAGCTATTTGTATCTAAATAATTAAGTGTAAACATAGCGCTACACAACCATTGCAAAACTCAACATTACACTACAAGAACCTACATGACGCAGAAAAGCATCTTTCCTATAATGGCATTCAAGGATAGAGGGAAACCTCTTATCGATAACGATAAATATCCCCGATTTTAGTCTCAGATTTCCCCCAAAGTCTGAGATTTTTTTTATCCGAAAATTAAGCAACCATTAAAAAGCACAACCGAAGTTGTGCTTGAAAAATAAGTTTCGCTTTTTTTATTTTTGGATATGTTTTTCAACTTCTTCAAAACTGGTATGACGTACATCCAAACCTTTCACCATGTAAATCACTTGTTCAGAGATATTACGTGCATGATCGCCAATCCGCTCCAATGAACGTAATACCCACATCACATTAATCACACGCGCAATATGACGCGGGTCTTCAATCATATAAGTCATCAAAGTACGCGTTGCAGATTGATATTCACGGTCAATATCAGCATCAGCCATCATCACACGTAGCGCTTGTTCTGCATCTAAGCGTGCAAAAGCATCTAGGGCATCATGAATCATGACACGGACTTGGTTACCAATATGACGCGTTTCCATATAACCGCGAGGGGATTCACCGTCTTCACATAAACTTTGCGCAATACGAGCAATTTTCGCCGCTTCATCACCAATACGCTCTAAGTCGGTATTGGCTTTCGACATCGCAATTACCATACGTAAATCAATCGCAGCAGGATGACGACGCGCCAAAATCAACGTCAAAGCTTCATCAATTTCACGTTCGAGCTGATTCACCGCATTGTCTTTAAACTGAACATCAACTGCTAAGTTGGCATCGGTGTCGAGTAGCGCATGAATTGCATTTGCCACTTGTTGTTCTACCAAACCACCCATGGTCATAAATTTGGTGTTCACATCCTGCAAATCTTCATTGAACTGCGAAGAAATGTGATGGTTTAAAACAGGACTATTTGGCAAAGGACGTACTCCACAGCAACATCATGAGGGACTAAAGATTGAGCGATATTAAAGCATAGCAATTGTGAAGATTTGATGACAAGACCCTTTTATAAGCGTGCTTTGTCCACCAACCATGCATTCATTTCTTGAATATCTTGTTCAGTCAACTTACCCACAGATGCCTTTAAATGCAAGACATTGATCAGATAGTCATACTTGGTGTTGACATAGTCTTGCTTGGCTGAAAAAGCATTGCGCTGTGCCAGTAAAACATCGACCATGGTTTTTAAGCCTTCTTGATACTGCGCTTGTGAGGCACGAGAGACGAGGCTGGATGATTCCATGGCAGCTTTACGTGCTTGCAACTTGGCTTGGTCTGTTTCCACTTGTAAATAAGACTTTTTCACCTCGGTGTTGGCTTTACGGATGGCGGCATCTAGTTCAGCTTCAGATTTTTTGACGTTGACGGCGGCTTTTTGAATCGACTTCTTGGTCCGCCCCCCCGTATAGACATTCCAATTCATCTCAATACCAATCTGATCAAAGTTACCTTGGGCCGACATAATATTCTCAGGAGTCTGCTCACTATAACCATAGCTTCCCACAGCTTCAATTTGCGGATACAACGCAGCTTGTTCAACCCGTTTTTGATCTTCAGCATAGCGCTGTTGCAAGCGTGCCTGCTGAATGCCTAAGTTCTGTGCGAGAGCCAAATTAGTCCATGCCGAAAGCTCTGCTGGATAAGGCTTTTGAAACTGAAAGTCTTCTCGCAACACTGCCAAGTTTTCTTGATAAGGCCCGATCATTTGCGCCAGTTGTTCCTGCGCCAAGACCAGTTGTACATGCGTCGCAATGCGGTTAGCTTGTGCGCTTTGGTACTGTGCATTAGCTTCACTCACATCACTTTTTGCTACCAAACCCTCTCTGAGTTTGGCATTCATCATATTCAGTTGTTCAAGTAAGGCTTGTTCTTCTTGTAAATTGGCTGCGGTTAAACTTTGTTGGCGCAGTACATTAAAATAGGCTTCCGTCACGTCTAAAATGTGTTGCTGTCGCTGTAGCTGTAAATTGACTTCACTTAAACTGAGGGAGGTCTTGACTTGTTTCAATCCTTCCCACGCATCCCAACGAAAAAGGGGTTGGCGCGCCGTAATCGCCACTTGTTTGGTGGTGGTCGTATCGGGCATGGAAAGAACCGAACTCACCTGCCCAATGGGTTGATTTTTTCGAGTCACATTGCCAGACAGACTAATAGTAGGTAGTAAGTTGCCTTGAGCAATGCCTAAATTGAGTTGATCTGCTTCATATTGGAGTAAATTGGCTTGCCAGTTGGGATCATTGACTTTGGCGCGTTGTAAAGCGTCGACCAAATCCAAGGCATGACTCCAAGGTGCGAAAAACAACACACAGCTGGCTAGGATACATTTAATCTTCATTGTTTTCAGTCAACCTTTCCGCCTCACTGGCCTCGTTCTGAGCAACGCTATACTAAAACGAGTCGTCATTTTTTTCGTATATTTTTTATTGCACTGGTTACAGTAGCACGCACTAATTTGTTCATTATGAAGTAAATATTGAACAGTGTCACAGCCCATTAAACAAACTCATTCACAATACTACACATTAAAAATTCCATTCCCCCTATAAAATAAGTTACGGAGAAAGGGAGTTTCTCTACTGTGTTGTCGCTGAACTGAGTTTGTTGATCGAGTCGCTGTGAATCATTCTTCTTTATTTTCGCTTAAACCTTACGTACTGATTTTCATGTGCTCACTGTTGGCTGCCTGTCAAAAACCTGAACCAGTGAGCGTTCAAGAGCCTGCGCAAATTGAAACGTCTTCGCCTCAAACCTTAGACTTAACCGACTTGTGCCAAAAAATTGACAAAAACATGTCAGAAATAAATGCACAACGTACGACTTTTGCTCTAGAACAAATCAATCAAGATCTTAAGCTGTGTTTGCCTTTACTCGGTTTTCCACAACAAAAGCATTTATTGGGTTTATCCAATAAAATGTACCGTGACTTTTTATCGGTTGAACGTACACCGCAACAGCAGCGTGCTTTTGAAAGCTATGCCCTAGAAATGGCTCAATATCCGACCATTCAACAAAGTCTTTTTGAGCAACTCACCATTCGCGACCAATACCTCATCAAACACCAAGGGCAGTCTTATGTCGAGCTGTTTGATGCAGGCGAAGGACAAGTGCATTACCGCCGTAGCCCTGAATATTTAGCCAAAATTTTTGCGCCTTATCTCCCTGTCGCAGAGCAAGAGTTTATTGAACATCTGGCAACACAAAATCAATACCCTGCCGTGATTGGTAGTCAGGTCAAAATTGACGCCAAAGAAATTGCGGATCGTGCGCTGTATTGGGAAAGCTATTTACAGCAATATCCGAAAAGTAGCTACCACCAAGATGCACGTCATCTATTGAATCTATACTGCACCCTCTTGTTTATCGGACTCGATACTCAACGCGTTTACGATGGCTATACCGTGCAAAGCAACTATTTGGAAGAAATTAAACGCCTCGCTGAACTGAAAAATTCAATTGTGACAGATCAAGCGCGCTTATTTTTAAAGTTCGTGGCGCTCAGCCCTGAACAAAGAGCGGCTCAAATCATCTTGCCTGTTTCCGCTCATGCGCAGCGCCTCGGTGCAGATCAACTATTACAAAGACAATTGGCGCATTTTATTCAACTACGTATGGTCCAACCCGATCAAGGCAAAGACTGCTTAAGCGATGCCATTTGCTTAGAACGTTGAACAGATATCCCTTCACACTTTGAATAAAAAGATCGCTGTTTTTAACAACAGTGCATGTTAAGATGATGCATCGCTTGACGGAGCGCGAGTAATTGCTCGCTGAGATCAGCTAAGACTTTTCAATAAAGTTTTGAAGCTGAGTACCGTTGAACCTGATCAGGTTAAGACCTGCGTAGGAATCAAGCCATCTAAAAACTGAACGCCTTTCATTGAACTATTTCCAGTAGAAATACATCCGTTGCATTTGTATCACCAAATCAACAACACACAGAAATAGCTTCAATTGCCATCGTTTTTGGTCGTGCTTGATTCGTTGATGTCATTCATAAGGATCATTGCAATGAACCATTTAACGAATCTTTCCGCTGAAATTTCAGCACAACATGAACAAGATGCCAAAGATCTGACCCGTATCTTGCCTGCCTCTAAAAAAGTCTATATCCAAGGTTCGCGCCCAGACATTCAAGTCCCCATGCGTGAGATTGAACTGACCGAAACCCCAACAGGCTTAGGCGGTGAGTACAATCCACCAGTGATGGTGTATGACACCTCTGGTGTGTATACCGACACCAATGTCAGTATTGATCTGAACAAAGGTCTACCGAATGTCCGTGAAAGTTGGATTGAAGAGCGCAACGATACCGAAATGTTAGACAGCCTCAGCTCAAGCTTTGGTCAAGAACGTTTACGCGATATACGTACCGCTGATATTCGTTTTGCTCACATCCAGAAACCACGTCGTGCCAAAGCAGGCCTCAATGTCACGCAGATGCATTATGCCAAACAAGGCATTATTACTCCTGAAATGGAATACATCGCTATTCGTGAAAATCAGCGTCAACGTGAAGGGGTCGATGCACGTCAACACGCGGGGCAAAACTTTGGTGCGCATAACCTGATGGAAATCACGCCTGAATTTGTGCGCAAAGAAGTGGCTGAAGGGCGTGCCATTATTCCTGCCAATATTAACCACCCTGAAATTGAACCCATGATCATTGGCCGAAACTTCTTGGTAAAAATCAATGCCAATATTGGTAACTCGGCTCTAGGCTCTTCAATCGATGAAGAAGTCGCAAAAATGACGTGGGCAACTCGTTGGGGTGCAGACACCATCATGGACCTCTCCACAGGGAAGAACATCCATGAAACGCGTGAGTGGATTATCCGTAACTCACCTGTTCCGATTGGTACCGTACCTATCTATCAAGCTTTAGAAAAAGTTGATGGGGTGGCTGAAGACCTGACGTGGGAAATCTTCAAAGACACGCTGATCGAACAAGCGGAGCAAGGCGTAGACTATTTCACCATCCATGCAGGCGTCTTATTACGTTATGTTCCAATGACGGCGAATCGCCTCACTGGTATCGTGTCACGGGGTGGTTCGATCATGGCGCAGTGGTGTTTGGCCCATCATCAAGAGAACTTCCTCTATACGCATTTCGATGAAATCTGCGAAATCATGAAAGCCTATGATGTGTCATTCAGCTTAGGTGATGGCCTACGTCCGGGGTGTATCCAAGATGCGAATGACGAAGCACAGTTCTCTGAATTACGCACTTTAGGCGAGCTGACCCATCGCGCATGGAAACATGATGTGCAAGTGATGATTGAAGGTCCAGGGCATGTGCCTATGCATATGATCAAAGAAAATATGGATCTACAACTTGAAGTCTGCCAAGAAGCGCCCTTCTACACTTTAGGGCCATTGACAACCGATATTGCCCCAGGTTATGACCATATTACTTCTGCGATTGGTGCAGCGATGATTGGTTGGTATGGGACTGCCATGTTGTGCTATGTCACGCCAAAAGAACACTTGGGCCTGCCGAACAAAAAAGACGTCAAAGATGGCATCATCACCTATAAAATTGCAGCACATGCGGCAGATTTGGCCAAAGGTCATCCGGGTGCGCAAGTTCGTGACAATGCCCTGTCTAAAGCACGTTTTGAATTCCGCTGGGAAGATCAGTTTAATCTCAGCCTTGATCCAGACACGGCGCGTAGCATGCATGATGAAACCATGCCGAAGGAAGCGCACAAGTCTGCGCACTTCTGTTCGATGTGCGGTCCCAAGTTTTGCTCGATGAAAATCACACAAAACGTGCGTGATTATGCACAAAACCAGCAAAACGCTGCACTGAATAAAATTCAGCAAGAAGAGGTCGAAACTGGTCTCGATAGCATGAAAAAACAATTCCATGCAAGCGGACAAAACTTGTACCAAAAAGTGTAAGTTGATAAAAAACCTTTTGTAATCATGTGATTCTCAGTTAGGATGAAATGATAAATTTCATCCTGATTGCGCTTTATGAACATAATTAAGCAAGCTACATATCACCGTGAAGATGTCCAAATTGTAGACAGAGCCTTTGTTTTTCAGGGTTTTGTTCAAGTAGAAAAAGTAAATTTACGTCATCGCCTGTTTAATCAAACTGAGTACACCGCTGTGATTTCACGTGAGCTTATTCAGCGCCCTGAAGCTGCGGGTGTCTTGATTTATGATGATGCACAACAAAAATTTGCCTTGATTGAACAATTTCGTATTGGTGCTATGGATGATCAAGATTCAGCTTGGCAGCTGGAGATTATTGCTGGAGTACTCGATGGTGATGAATCACCTGAAAGCTGTATTCGCCGTGAAGCATTAGAAGAATCAGGCTGTCAGATTGAACACTTACAACATCTGTTTAGCTTTTATCCTTCTGCAGGTGCCTGTGCGGAACTGTTTCATCTGTATAGTGCTGCGGCCGATTTACCCGAACAAGGTGGTGTATTTGGTATGCCCGATGAAGGTGAAAATATTTTATTACACCTGATTGATTATGCGCAGATCGATACATTACTTTCCAATGGTCGGCTCAGAAATGCGCCTGTCATAATGGCCTTGCAATGGCTACAACAACAGATTAAAACGACAAGGAATGTCTAAGGGGTCAGGCATGACTTTAAATAATGAGAAAAATTGGACCATTATCCAAATTTCAGATACGCACTTGATGGATCAAGATCATCTGGAGTTTGTACGTATGAATCCAGAGCAAAGCTTTCATCATGTGATGCAACATATTGTTGAGCGTCACCCACAGCTGAATGCCATCGTCCATACAGGTGACTTGGCACAAGTACCTGTGCCTCGAACCTATCAACGCTATTTAGACTTTATGCAGAGTTTAAAGACGCCGTTTTATCAGGTTCCGGGCAATCATGACAATGCCGAACACTTCCCTTTTCATCAGCAGCAAAACAAAGTTCATGTGATTCACTTCGGCCCTTGGAGCGTGGTTTTACTTAATAGTGCTGTCAAAGGTAAAATCGATGGCTGGGTCGATGAAGCACAATTGAACCAACTGGAACAAATCCTACAAGAATTTGCCCAGCAACACATTGTGATTGCCTGTCATCATCATCCTTTTGAAATGCAGTCAAAATGGATTGATCAACATAAACTCAAGAACACCCAAGACCTTACTGCGGTTCTTGCGAAATACCACAATGTCAAAATTGTGCTGTCGGGACATGTCCATCAAGAATCATGGCGTGAATGGCATGGTATTCAGTTTTACTCGACGCCGTCTACCAGTGTCCAATTTAAGCCTTTAAGTGATCATTTCGCCTTAGATGAGCAGGCACCAGGTTATCGTATTTTACAATTAAACGCAGATGGCAGCCATGAAACCCACGTAGAACGTGTCTTACACGCACAGCAAAAAATAAATGTTGAAATTTCAGGTTATTAACTTTTCATTTTTATCGTTTTCAATTACCTTAGTTGCTCTTACGAAAAAGTGATCAATTTAATCCAAACATCAAAGACTATCAAAATACTTAAAAAGTCTATATGATGACGACCCCCGAGGGTAAATCTCCTCGAGGGTGGATAAAAACACTTGCATATCACCATATTTTTTGCGTATTAAAGATACGTATATGATGAGGATTGCCCTAAATGGCGAATGACAACCAAAATACTGTCTTAGACGAACAAACTGATGTTGTAGATGAAAAATCTACAAAACGTGTGCGCAAAACTAAGCCTAAAGCGACTGACGGTGGTTCTACTGCAAGCTTATTTGGTATTGAACCTTATCAGCCGAAAAAAAATGAAGAATACATGTCTGAAGGTCAGCTTGAGCACTTCCGCCAAATTTTGTTGGCATGGAAAGCAGAGTTGATGTCAGAAGTTGACCGTACACTCAACACCATGCAAGACGAAAACACCGCTTTGCCTGATGTGAATGACCGTGCGACACAAGAAGAAGAGTTTGCAATTGAACTACGTACACGTGACCGTGAACGTAAACTCATCCGCAAAATCGAGCAATCAATTGAAGCGATTAAAAACGATGACTATGGTTTCTGTGAAACCTGTGGTATCGAAATTGGTCTGCGCCGTTTAGAGGCTCGTCCAACTGCGACTTTATGTATTGACTGCAAAACACTGGCAGAAATCAAAGAGAAGCAAAATAACGGTTAATCATGTTATTCAATAACCCTCCCCCAACCCCTCCTTTACAAAAGGAGGGGGACAACAGGATGGCTTATGTGGGTCGGTTTGCGCCATCGCCAACCGGCCCTTTGCATTTTGGTTCACTCATCACCGCCGTTGCCAGCTATTGCGAAGCTAAAGTACATCAAGGCACATGGTTGGTTCGTATCGAAGATACAGATATCCCGCGTATTTACCCCGGCAGTGAAAGCCATATCTTGCGTTGTATCGAGGCTTTCGGCTTTCAGCCCGATGCGGAGATTATTTTCCAAAAAGATCGTCTCGACCTATATGAAGACGTGATTCAACAACTGCATCAACTCAAACTGGTCTATGCCTGTCAGTGCACCCGAAAAATGCTTGGTTCTAACCACATTTATGCAGGCACCTGCCGTGACCTTGCTCTGCCTTTTGAGCAACAAGCCATTCGCGTCAAAGTGGAAGATGTCGAGATTTGTTTTGATGATCCTCTGCAAGGCAGACACTGCTCACAACTGGCACATGAGCTCGGTGACTTTGTACTGAAACGCCGCGATGGCATTATCAACTATCAATTAGCGGTCGTGGTAGATGACTACCTACAAGGCATCACTCACGTGGTTCGTGGTGCAGATCTATTGGATAATACCGAGCGCCAAATTTATTTAGGTCAACTCCTAGATTACCCACGTCTTAGCTATATGCACCTGCCTTTAGCCATAAATGATCAAGGACAAAAGTTATCTAAACAAAATATGGCACAAGCGCTGGATCTCAGCCAAGCACCCACACTACTCGCTCAAGCAATACGCGCTCTAAATCAGCCAGCTGTCGAGCTAGACACCCCTGAACGAATGTTCCAACAAGCCATCGCACAATGGGATGTTTCGCTGATTCCACACTGTACCACCCTGCCTGGTACCTATTTATAGCAAAACCATTGCGGCAAACACTCAATACTACGCATAGCGCTCAACGTTTCAATTGAAGCAAATTCAAAAAAATTTAGACCATTACAGTCACATTCATCATAAAAGAATGATAGATGCGCTGATGAGAAACACAATTTAGGAAGGGCTCAAACGCTATCCGCATAACGAAAAGTGAGTTTCGTCTGCGGATAGCGTGATGAAAGAACAACCCGCTTAGAAGCTGGATTCTTCTTTGGTTGGATTGGCACTTTGTGTTGTTGCATCAATTTTCAAAATCAAACTGATCATCACTGCGCACATAATCAGTGATGAACCGCCATAACTAATGAAAGGTAGCGTCAAACCTTTGGTTGGCAGCATCCCCATATTCATACCTGCGTTTACCAAAATTTGCAGTAAGAAAATAATCGATACCCCATAAGCCAAATAACCCGCACGCAAGTACTGATTTTTCAAGGCACGATGACCGACTTTGATACAGCACAGCAACATGGTAAAGGACAGAATTAAGACCGTAGTGATCCCGAAAAAGCCAAACTCTTCGCCTAAAATGGCCAACATGAAGTCGGTATGCGCTTCAGGCAAGTAGGCCATTTTCTGTACACTGTGGCCAAGTCCTACACCAAACCATTCACCACGGCCAAAAGCCATCAAGGCATTGGAAAGCTGGTAACCAGTGCCTAGCGGATCTTCCCAAGGGTTTGAGAAAGACATTAGACGTTCAAAACGGTAAGGCTCAAACACAATCAAAAAGACAAAGGCCGCAAAAATTGCACCAAAAGCCATACCAAACTGAATCAACGGCGCGCCAGCAAGGAAGAAGATACCGAGCATCATCAAACTAATCACCACGGTTGCACCCAAGTCGGGCTCCGCGATAATCAAACCCACCGTCAACAGCATAATAATACCGAGACGGATCAAACCTTTGATGTTATTTCTTACTTCTTCGGCACGGCGTACCACATAGTCCGCTGTGAAAATCGCCATCATCACTTTGGCGACCTCAGAAGCCTGTAACGTAAAGCCCGCAACACGAATCCAGCGGGTCGAACCATTGACCTCCGTACCGACAACCAATACGGCGGCCAGCAGTAAGATGGTCAAAATCCACAGCGGAAAGGTGTTGTTGAACCAAACATTGAGTGGAACTCGGTATACCGCATAGGCCAAAACACCAGCCACCGCGATTGAAATCCCGTGACGAAGGACATAGTGAAATGAATTCTCATGAAGGCGTTCAGCATAAGGCATCGACGCAGATGCGACCATGATCGACCCTAAACACAACAATGCAATGACGCAAAAGATCAACACATTACGCGGTGTCACTTCGCTGGGTACACGCGGCGCCCAACGGCTATAAAACTGGTTAATTTTATTGATCGTTGTCTGAGCAAACTCAGCCATCTCAATTTCCTTATTATTTTTAGTGGAGTTCTTGCACACAAGCGACAAACTGATGTCCGCGCTGTGGGTAACCACTGAACATATCAAAACTTGCACATGCAGGTGACAATAACACGACATCGTGGGCTTGGGTATGTTGCTGGCACAGTTTAACTGCCTGCTCTAAAGTGTCGGCATGCTGTAAGCTGGTCGTTCCTGCCACAGCTTTTTCAATCAATGCTGCATCTTCACCAATCAACACCGCCACTTTCACGTATTTGCTCAAAGCTTCACGTAAAGCGCTAAAATCTTGTCCTTTGCCTTGACCACCTAAAATGATCGCGACCTTGCCACCTTTGGCTTCAATCGCAGTACCTAGACCATCAATTGCAGCCAGTGTTGCGCCGACATTGGTGCCCTTAGAATCATTGTAGTAGCGAACACCCTGAACTTCTTTCACAAACTCACAGCGGTGTTCTAAACCTTTGAAGCTTTTCAGCGTTTCCAACATCGACTCAAGCGGAAGATTAATCGCCTCGCCCAAAGCCAAACAGGCCAAAGCATTGGCCACATTGTGTGTGCCTTGAATATACATCTCTGCACTGTTCAATAAACGTGTGCGGCCACGAGCCAACCAGATCGTACCGTCGTCATCTCTTAATACACCGTACTGATTCATATCAGGTGCATTTAAACCAAAGCTTTGCATTGGCGTAGCATCAGGGACCAAAGGACGCGTAAGTGAGTCATCACGGTTATGAACGACTTTTTTTACGCCTTGGAAAATGCGATGCTTCGCAGTGTGATAACCCATCATATCGCCATGACGGTCAAGATGGTCTTCACTCATATTCAGTACCACCGCAACTTCAGCTTGTAAATTTGAAGTGGTTTCTAACTGAAAGCTAGATAGTTCTAAAATGTATAAATCTGGCTGATCTTTGGTTAGGTCCAAGGCTGGGCGACCAAGGTTACCGCCTACCGCGACTTTCACGCCTGCATGTTCAGCCATCAGACCAATCAAGGTCGTCACAGTACTTTTTGCATTAGACCCAGTAATGGCCATGATTGGCTTGTCAGTTGCACGGCGTAAAATCTGAATTTCACTCACAACGGGAATACCTTTGGCAATCGCAGCTTGAATTTCAGGTAGTTTCGGATCGAGCCCAGGGCTAATAACGATTTCTTCAGCAGACAACAACAGCTCTGCGTCAAACTGACCAAAACTGGTTTGTACCTCTGCTGGAATTTGGTCATGACCGGGCGGGGTCGATCGAGAGTCCGTTACTGCAACGCGGTAGCCTTGGTTATGTAAAAAATTGACCGCTGCAACACCAGAAATGCCGAGCCCTGCAACGACCTTAAGTCCACCACGTTGTATTAACATTTTCGCCCCATGCTTGGTCTGAGATTTATCTGCGGAAATGTTAGCACTTTGCTGTTTTGAATGCTTTTTCTGTTTTGACTTTCCTGCACTTTTTTTGTGTCAGTGCGTAAAAAAGCCTCCCTCTTGGACGACTTTTTAATTTGTGAACAAAAATCGTTTTATTTCCACTTCACCGCTTGAACTTCAGGCTTTTTCGCATTGCTGTCTTCTGTTGCCGGACAAGCACAGTTTCCGCCACACCCGCCAGCCATTGACGGCCTTAACCACGTCGCCAAACGGGTCCAACCGCGAGCCTCACACAGCGTGGACAAGGACATGAAAACTGAACCCGATGTCTTAGGAAATACTTTCTTAAATACCACCACTGCACTCCAGATCACTAGAGCAGCAACAATTAGAATTTCAATCATCTCAATCTCCTCGCCTATTTACGCCAATTAGCCCAAATAATGCGTTGCAATTTGATAGGTCAGGAATGACATTAAATAAGCCAAACCAAACAAGTAAATGGTCATAAAACTCACGGTTTTCCATGAACCTGTTTCACGTTTGACCGTCGCCAAAGTCGCCAAACAGTGCGGTGCATAAATAAACCACACCAATAAAGACAGACCAGTCGCCACCGACCAGCCGAGCTCACCGCCACTACTGATGAGCGAAGCCAAACCTTGTGACATGGCATCTTCATCAACAGCGGATAAGGCATATACCGTACCTAAAGCTGCCACCACCACTTCACGAGCAGCCATGGCTGGAATCAAGGCTATACAAATCTGCCAGTTGAAGCCCAGCGGTGCAAAAATTGGTTGCAGTAAATGACCGAGCATACCGGCAAATGAATAATCAATTTCAGGTAAAGTCGCGCCTTCAGGAGCTTGCGGGAAGGTACATAAGAACCACAGCAAAATAGACAACGCGAAAATGATGCCACCCACGCGACGCAAGAAGATCTTGGCACGGTCAAGTAAACCAATCCAAATATTCTTTAAGTCAGGGAAACGATAGCTTGGCAACTCCATCATCAACATATGCTGTGACTTGTCTTTATGGAAGAATTTCAGAACGAAAGATACACACAGTGCACTCACAATCCCGGCCATATATAAAGCAAACAACACCAAGCCTTGCAGATTGAAGATCCCCCAAACAGTTTGTTCAGGAATAAAAGCAGCAATTAACAAGGCATATACTGGTAAACGTGCCGAGCACGTCATGAGTGGCGCCACAAAAATCGTGGTCAAACGGTCACGCGGATCACTAATGGTACGCGATGCCATAATGCCCGGAATTGCACAGGCAAAGCTAGACAACAATGGAATAAAGGCACGCCCAGAAAGACCTGCCTTAAACATCAGCTTATCCAGTAAAAATGCGGCACGCGGTAAATAACCCGACTCTTCTAATACCAAGATAAAGAAGAACAGAATTAAAATCTGCGGCAAGAACACCACGACACCGCCCGCACCCGCAATAATCCCATCTACCACCAAACTGTTAAGTAAAGGGTGGCTAATAGACCCACCGATGGTTTCACCCAGCCAGCCAAAGAAGGTTTCAATCCCATCCATAAACGGTGCTGCCCAAGCAAAAACGGCTTGGAAGACAATAAACATCATGACTGCAAGGCTAACTAGACCCAAAACTGGATGTAGGAAAATCTTATCTAGAAAATCAGTTCGCTTGTCTTCTTCATCGACGTACTGCACAGCGTCATGTAATAAATTTTCTACTTTCTCATGTGCAGTGTCGCCTTTTAGACCCGTCAACTCGGTATAAGGCACGGCATATTTGCCCTGCTCTAAAGCGCTAAGCAGGCTTTCAATACCCGAATTACGCACCGCAACCGTTTCAACGATCGGCACACCCAAACGCTCAGAAAGCTTTTGGGTATTGATTTGCATGCCACGGCGACGTGCTTCATCCATCATGTTTAAAACGATTAACATTGGACGACCCAATGCAATCAGTTCAATCACTAAACCGAGGTGAAGTTTGAGGTTGGTTGCATCAACCACACATAAAAAAGCATCTTGCTGACCTTCGTCTGCAATTTTTCCCATCACCACGTCACGGGTAATCATTTCATCAGGACTAGTCGCATCTAAGCTATACGTCCCTGGCAAATCCAGAACGCGAACTGCTTGACCCGAAGGAAGAGTAAATTGACCAACTTTACGCTCAACCGTTACACCCGCATAGTTACCTACTTTTTGGCGTGTTCCAGTGAGATGGTTAAATAACGAAGTTTTACCGCAGTTTGGATTACCTACAAGGGCAACACGCAAGGCATCACTCATCTAGGTGCTCCTTCGACTTGAATTTCAATTTTTTCAGCTTCAACTTTTCTTAAGGCGAAACGTGTAAAACCCACTTGGATTAAAATTGGATCGCCACCAAAAACACCTTTGGTAATCACCTGTACTTTTGTACCTGCGACAAAGCCTAATGTTTCAAGACGACTAGCCACCAAATCAGTCTGAGCTTCGCCATCCAAAGTATGATTCACTTTGTTAATGATGGCAGTTTGTTTGACTTTTAAATCAGATAAACGCACCGCATCCAACCCTTTAATATTTTGAACAGTATACAAACAAATGAGAATAATTACCAAATCAGATTCGATAATGATTCGCATCTGTTATAACACATCGACAAGCGAGAATGATTACACTACATTGAATAAAACCCCTATTCCTTGTTTTTGTCTTTCCGTGATGATGTGCTTGAGAGCTTTATGTTAAATAAAAAACCGCGTGTGCCTGCGCCTGTTCAAATTCCAACTCGGCTCAGTTTTTTACACGGCTTTAAAGATTATCTCATTGCACAAACCGTCAGCCCACACACCCGAAATGCTTATCTCTCTGACTTATTGCAGTGCAGCGAGTGTTGTAGTCAGGTGAGCATGCCCGAATGGAGCAGTGATGATGTCGCCGATGTTCTGCTGACCCTCACCAAGCAAGGCAAAAGCCCGCGCTCCATTGCGCGCTGTCTGTCTGCTCTGCGTTCTTTTTTTAAATTTCTACGGGAACAAAAACTGCGTTCAGACAACCCTGTCGCACTACATAAAACACCCAAAATTGGCCGTGCACTGCCTAAAGATTTGTCTGAGCAAGACGTGGATGCCTTAATTCAAGCTCCCGATATTGAAACCGCTCTCGGACTCCGTGATCGCGCCATGTTTGAAGTGTTATATGCCTGTGGACTACGCGTATCTGAGCTACTGAATCTACGCCTAGACTTAATCAATTTGAAACAAGGCTATTTAAGGATTACGGGTAAAGGCAATAAAGAACGCTTGGTACCTTTGGGGCAAATCGCAGTGGAATGGGTCGAAAAATACTTAATTGAATCCCGCCCGCAATTATATAAATCTGCAACGGACTATCTATTTTTAACTCAACATGGCGGCATTATGAGTCGGCAAAACTTTTGGTATGCCATTAAACGCTATGCCTTACAAGCAGGGATTCAGGCTGAACTGTCTCCACACACCTTACGACATGCTTTTGCAACGCATTTACTCAATCACGGTGCTGACTTGCGTGTGGTACAAATGCTATTGGGACATAGTGATCTGTCCACGACACAAATTTACACCCATGTTGCACAAGTGCGTATGCAACAACTGCATGCCAGCCATCACCCAAGGGCTTAAGGTCTTGATCATCCATAACTTAAGGCTGTTTTTAGCACGAAGACTACGAAGTATTACCGAGTCCTGTACTTTTTTTGCTATGCTTGGCGCTCTGTTTTTATAAAGTCAAAAGAAAAAGGGTTATCTATGTTATTTACCCGTAAACCATTGTTCATTGCCTGTGCCATTGCTTCAAGTGTTCTATTTACAGCATGTTCAAATAACACTGAAGAAAAAAAACAAGACTCTTTAACGGCAAGCGCACCAGCCACAGGTGAAGCGTCGACTTTGACGGAACGCAATGCAAAGCAACGTTTAATTGATACCCTTC
Source organism: Acinetobacter sp. Gutcm_16 (assembly GCF_028649355.1). Classification (NCBI taxonomy): domain Bacteria; kingdom Pseudomonadati; phylum Pseudomonadota; class Gammaproteobacteria; order Moraxellales; family Moraxellaceae; genus Acinetobacter; species Acinetobacter sp. Gutcm_16. Next base: position 32,590 of record NZ_JAQSUV010000012.1, read on the forward strand.
AAAAGCATTTCAAAACAGCCAATATCAATGCCAAAATCATCGATATCAAAACCACTGAAGTGCCAAATTTATTTTGGGTCAATCTTGAAGGGATGAGCTCGGTTTATACCACGGCAGATGGTAAATATATTATCCAAGGTGATGTGATTCGCTTGGGCGATAAAACCCTCCACAACGTCAGCGACAACCTGCAAGCTGAAGCCAACAAAAAACTTCTAGCTGGACTCAAAACTGAAGATCTGCTGGTTTATAAAGCCAAAGGCAAGACCAAACATGTGGTTTATGTCTTTACCGATGCCAGCTGTCCTTACTGCCATAAACTGCACGAGCATATCCCTGAAATCACGGCCCAAGGCATTGAAGTACGTTACATTGCATGGCCGCGTGGCGAACAGTTCATGCCAGCCATGGAAAGTGTGTGGTGTAGCGCAGACCGTCAAACTGCCTTTAATCAAGCAATTTCAGGTGCTCAACTTCCACCAGCGACCTGTAAAAACCCAGTGCGAGATCAATACCAGTTGGGTCTGAACATGGGCGTAAATGGGACACCTGCGATCTACAATGAAGATGGTGAATATCTCGGTGGTTATTTGGCACCAAGTGAATTATTAAATCGCCTTAAATAACTAATTTTTATTTGTTATTTAACTAATATTTATAGTTGAACATAAAATGATTTCTTTCCTAGAGTCTCACAGTTTTTTTAGCTATGATCTAGGCTTGGTTCAATATATATAAGTAAATTGGAGTGTGACGTGAAACCAGTTCGTCTGGCAATCCTCGGTCTTGGTACTGTGGGTGGTGGTGCCCTTAAACTACTAAAAGAAAATGCTGCTGAGATTAAACGTCGCACCGGTCGTGAAATTCAAATTACCTATGTCGGCACACGCCGCCCTCGTCCAGACTTAGACTTAGGCGATGAGGTCAAGCAAAGTGCTGACTTACTCGACATTGTGCGTCAGCCTGATGTCGATGTTGTGGTTGAAGTGATGGGTGGCATCCATCCTGCATATGAAGTGATTAAAGAAGCCATTTTACATGGTAAACAAGTCGTCACCGCGAACAAAGCTTTACTTGCTGAACATGGTAATGAGCTGTTCAAACTGGCGGATGACAATGCCGTGCAAATCGCCTATGAAGCTGCGGTTGCAGGGGGCATTCCCATCATTAAAGTGATGCGCGAAGGTCTAGCTGCAAACAAGATTAATTGGTTAGCGGGTATCATCAATGGTACAGGCAACTTTATTCTGACTGAAATGCGTGAAAAAGGTCGTGCCTTTGCAGACGTATTAAAAGAAGCACAAGAACTCGGTTATGCCGAAGCTGATCCAACTTTTGATGTCGAAGGCATTGATGCTGCACATAAACTCACGATTTTAGCATCGTGTGCTTTTGGTATTCCGCTACAGTTTGACAAAGTCTATACCGAAGGCATCAGTAAAATCACAGCGCAAGACGTGAAGTATGCTGAAGAGCTGGGTTTCCGTATTAAGCACTTGGGGATTGCGCGTCGCGCAGCGAATGGCATCGAACTTCGTGTTCACCCAACCTTGATCCCTGCGGAAGAACTGATTGCCAATGTCAACGGCGTTAAAAATGCCGTCTTGGTACAAGCACATGCTGTCGGCCCAACTTTGTACTATGGCGCAGGCGCAGGTGCAGGTCCAACCGCGTCTGCAGTCGTTGCAGATGTCATTGATATCGTCCGTGATATCTCGTATACCGAAGATGGCGCTGGAACGATTCCACAACTGGCCTTCGAAGCACTGACCAATGTGCCCATTTTAAGCCGTGAAGAGATGACTACAGGTTATTACATCCGGATTAATGCAGAAGATCAAACGGGCGTCTTGGCCGATGTGACCACGATTCTCAGTCGTGCAGGCATCAGTATCGATGCCATCATGCAACAACCACGCTTAAAAGACCTTATTCCAATCGTGATTTTGACTGATCCAGTCATTGAATCAAAAATGGACGAGGCACTTGCTCAAATTCAAGCCTTACCCGTCATTCATGGCGAAATCGTGCGAATTCGTTTAGAATCGCTTGATAATTAATCGGGTTGAGGAAAAGAACGCTCTTCTCTTCCTCACCAAGCTCTACACACAATTGGAACATCATCATGTCGAATGCCAATCGTTATACTGGTTTAGTTGACCGTTATCGCGACCGTTTACCAGTGTCTGCAACTACTCGCGCTATTTCTTTAGGTGAAGGTAATACGCCACTGATTAAACTCGAGAACATTCCACGTTTAATTGGCAAAAATGTTGAAATTTATGTGAAGTACGAGGGCTTAAACCCGACTGGTTCATTTAAAGACCGTGGTATGACCATGGCAGTCACTAAAGCCGTTGAAGAAGGCTCAAAAGCCATTATCTGTGCCTCTACAGGTAATACCTCAGCTGCGGCTGCGGCTTATGCAGCGCGCGCAGGCATCAAAGCGTTTGTGTTAATCCCAGAAGGTAAAATTGCCATGGGTAAAATGGCACAAGCGATGATGTATGGTGCCATCACCATGCAAATCCGCGGTAACTTCGATGACGGTATGCGTCTGGTCAAAGAAATTGCAGATAAAGCACCAGTAACCATCGTAAACTCAATCAACCCGTACCGTTTACAAGGTCAAAAAACCATTGCTTACGAAATCGTAGACGAGTTAGGCCGAGCACCAGATTACCACTGCCTACCAGTGGGTAACGCAGGGAACATTACTGCACACTGGATGGGCTATACCGAAGCGGTTGCTAACCAACCTGCGGATCAATTTGAGCAAGTGATTTACGACGCTGAAACAGATCAGTTCACGGGTCCTAAACCTGAAGGCTTACCAACTATGGTTGGTTACCAAGCAGCAGGTGCTGCGCCATTCTTACGTGGTGCACCCGTTGAGAACCCTGAAACAGTTGCAACGGCAATCCGTATTGGTAATCCACAAAGCTGGAACCATGCTAAAGCGGTGGTTCGTGACTCTCAAGGTTGGTTCGATGAACTGACTGATGCTGAAATACTAGAAGCACAGCGTTTACTTTCAATGTATGAAGGTGTCTTTGTAGAACCTGCTTCTGCAGCGTCGATTGGCGGTGCAATCCGTGACATCAAAGCAGGTAAAATTGCGGAAGGTTCTGTGATTGTCTGTACCGTAACAGGTAATGGTCTAAAAGACCCAGATACTGCAATCAAACAATGTTCTGATGCGGTCATGCTGTCAATCGATGCAACTTTAGAACAAGTTCGCGATTCAATTCTTTCAAACATGTAATTGAGAGAAGACAAAAAAGCCCTGCATATGCAGGGCTTTTTTATGACTCAATTTTTGTTGTTGAGTGAACAAAAACAAAGTCGGGTTAAATACGTTTTGGTAATTGGCTTGCCCAGTTCATTAGGCGCGTTGCATCATTGGTACGTGCTGCAGATGAGTCCGCGCCCAATAACACCACCACTGCTGGACGGTTATTTAAAGTGGTATGCATCACCACACAACGACCAGCTTCATTAATGAAACCTGTTTTTGAAATATTGATATTCCAACCACCATTACGGACTAAAGCATTGGTATTGTTTGATTTCAATACACGATAGCCCAAGTTAAAGTCATAGCTTGCTGTGGTTGAGAACTGACGAATCAGACCATACTGAGACGCGGCATTGACTAAAATACCCAAGTCACGTGCTGAAGCGATATTGCCTGGATGCAGACCTGTCGATTCCATATAATGGGTTGAATTCATACCCAAAGATTTTGCTTTGGCATTCATCGCCGAAACAAAGGCTGAGCGACCACCCGGATACGTCCGTGCAAGCGCTGATGCTGCTGGGTTTTCTGACTTCATTAATGCAAATAACAATGCCTCTGCACGGTTCATACTATCCCCTGCACGCAGTGATGAGCTTGAACTTTTACAACCCGAACAGGAAAAGTCCGCTTGCTGTAAAGTAATGTTTTCAGACATATTTAAACGCGCATCTGAAATCACCACTGCCGTCATCAACTTAGTAATCGAAGCAATCGGCAGCGCGGTGTTACTGTTTTTACTGTAGAGCACTTCACCTGTATTGCCATCCATCACCAGTGCTGCACGAGCATTGACACTGGGTTGGTTTGAATATTTCGACGTATCGAAAATTTGTACCGTTTTCGAGGTACTATTGTTCGTCACCACACCGTTAGAACTGCGAATACTGGTGGTGACTTTTGTTGAACCCTGAGGAGCGTACTCTTCAGGATCTTCCATGAGATCATCATTCAGAAGCTGTTCTGCATCTGCTGCAGACCAGCTCATGCTTGCTTGGCTAGGCCCCGAGCCCGGGTTCATCACCAAGTCTGCAAAGCTATGGGTACTGACCGTCATTGCAATCGACCATCCCAATAGATGCATTAAAAATTTATTTGATTTTTTCACTTTTCTTCACTCAACTTCATAACCCATAAGATACATTTGCGTATTCACGCCAATATGCCTTACATTTGTACACAATGCGAACAGCATTGCCGTCGACAGCGTGCATATCTTTTCAAATAAGCCTAAGAATAGGATTGCTAATTTTGTCGTTTCATTGCAAGCTTATTTTGCTTTATGTAACAAAAAATATGGTTTTTATAGTGAGGAAGAGCTAGGTGATCACAGTTTTAGTGGTAGATGACCATGAGTTAGTACGTACAGGGATTTGTCGAATGCTCGAGGACCATGCCGATGTTCAAGTTATTGGCCAAGCTGAATCTGGTGAAGAAGCAATTAATCTCGTCCGTCAACATCACCCGAATGTGGTTCTGTTAGATGTCAACATGCCAGGTATTGGTGGAGTTGAAACCACACGCCGCTTACTGCAAACCGCACCCGAAACTAAAGTACTGGCAGTCAGTGGTCTAGCTGAAGAACCTTATCCTTCCCTGTTACTCAAAGCTGGCGCCAAAGGCTACATTACCAAGGGTGCACCTGTAACCGAAATGGTACGTGCCATTAATAAAGTGATGCAAGGCGGCAAATATTTCAGCGCTGATATTGCTGAACAGCTAGCCAGTTCTTATCTGTCTGATACACAAACCTCGCCTTTTGATGCTTTGTCTGAACGTGAAATGCAGGTGGCCATGATGGTCGTGAATTGCATCAGTGCACAGGAAATTTCTGACAAGCTTTTTGTCAGCGTAAAAACGGTCAATACCTACCGTTATCGAATTTTTGAAAAGCTCAACATCGACAGTGATGTGAAGCTAACCCACCTCGCTATTCGTTATGGTTTAATCAAACCCTAATGCAAGCTGACTAACACCCGCATGCTGAAATACTCAACCAATATTCAGTTAAATCAATACCGTCTAGGTGTTTGGTATGCATCGTATCGACTGTTTATTGGTTGCTGTTTGTTGTTGGTTTATCTGCTGACTTATGAGCAGCTATTTTCAAATCATCAATATCCAATACTGTATCGTTCCGTCCTGATTGGCTTTATTTTTATTAGTGCCTTTCAGCTATTGAGCCTCAAGCATGTGCGCAAGCGCATACCACTTCAGCTCACCTTGCTGTTTATCGTCGATGTCATTAGCCTCAGTTTACTCACTTTTGCCACCGATGGTCCGAACTTACAGTTAAGCTTATTGTTTGTGATCACGATCTTTGCCGCTTGTGTATTGGTCGATAAACAAAAAGCGCTCATCATTACCTTGATTGCTGTAATTACACTGGTTTATCAACACTTTATTGGAACGCTATTTTCAATTAGTTCATTGAATACCATTGGCAACAGTGCCGTGCTCGCCTTTTTGTTCTTTGTGGTTTATGGGTCTGGACAAATTGCAGTCCGACGTTTTCAAGTCCTTGAAAATTTAAACTTCTATCAGTCCCAAGAGCTGGACCAACTGCAAAACATTAACCGTTATATTTTAGAGCAAACCGAGCTCGGCTATTTGGTGCTCGATGAAAACTGCCACATGGTGCTGAGTAATCCTGCCGCATGTACATTATTGGGCATCTCCCCGATTTATGCCTATGACAAATATCCTTTATATAAGGCACAGCCTGATTTATTTGAACTACTCAAATTCGACCAACTGAAAAATGGGGAAAAATTCCAATTTACATCCCAGCTGAGTCGCTTTCAGATTCAGATCGAAATTCAAAAACTTCAAGTACCGAATCAGACACTGACCTTATTCGTCCTGCAAGATGCACAAAAAATTAATCAACGTGTACAACAACTCAAGCTGGCTGCACTGGGGCAACTTTCTGCCAGCATTGCACATGAAATCCGTAATCCACTGGCAGCCATCACGCAAGCCAATGAATTAATGCAAGTCAATGACCCACAACAAGAACTGTTGCATAACATGATTGCCAAACAAGCCTCACGGATTGATAAAATTATTGGCGATACACTGAGCATGGCACGCAGTAAAGAAACCTATCCGACCTTGATTGATGTCGCCGCTTTTTTAGAACGTTTTATCGTTGAAGATTTGCCCGATGTCAAAGATCAAATTGATTACCGCATTTCCGATCCAGCTCAGATTCAGTTTGATGAACAACAACTGAGGCAAGTGCTGATCAACCTGATTCGAAATGCCATTCGGCATAATGCAGCTGAAGCCGAACATATTCACATTCGCATCTATAGCTATAAAAACCTCGTCCACATTGAGGTCCAAGATTTTGGTGAAGGGGTCGCCACTCAGGATCAAAGCACCCTATTTCAACCGTTTTTTAGTACCTCAATCAATGGAACTGGGTTAGGATTATATTTATCCCATAGTTTCTGCGAAGCCAACCAAGCTAAGCTATACTATGTAGAACAAAAAATAGGGGCATGCTTTCGGATTGAATGCCCCCGTATAAACAATGACGTGTAATTTTTGGGGTTAAACGTGGAAAAAAAACCACTTGTTTTATTGGTGGATGACGAACAAGACTTATGTACACTGATGCAAATGTCTTTAAGTCGGATGGGGATTGATACACATATTGCCTATCGCTTACAAGAGGCGGTTCAAGCCCTGAAAACGCATCAATATGATGCCTGTCTAACCGATCTTAATTTACCCGATGGTAATGGCCTGAGCTTGGTCGATTTTATTGCTCAAAATTATCCTAATTTGCCCGTTGCTGTGCTGACTGCTTACGGCAACATGGATATTGCGATTGCAGCACTTAAAGCCGGTGCTTTTGATTTTGTCAGTAAACCGATCAACCAAAAACATTTAGAGCAACTTTTACAAAAAGCCTTTAATCAGCCCATCAGTCAACTGCATATCCAAGAAGATACGCTTGAACATCGTCTGCTGATTGGTCAGTCCCTTCCTATTCAGCAACTACGCATCACCTTAAAGAAAATTGCACGCTCGCAAGCCCCTGTCTTTATTACGGGTGAATCAGGCACTGGCAAAGAAGTGGTGGCTAATCTGGTACATCGCCTGAGCAATCGCAATGAAGGACCATTTATTGCCATCAACTGCGGTGCCATACCGACTGAACTGATGGAAAGTGAATTGTTTGGACACCGTAAAGGTAGCTTTACAGGGGCGACTCAAGACAAACAAGGGCTGATTCTTTCTGCGCATGGCGGCAGTTTATTTTTAGATGAAATTGCTGAGTTACCACTCACTATGCAGGTAAAACTGCTGCGCGCGGTACAAGAAAAACGTATTCGTCCCATTGGGAGTGATACCGAAATTGATGTCGATTTCCGTGTGATTAGTGCCAGCCATCAAGACTTAGAAGCACTGGTGCAACAAGGCAAGTTCCGTCAGGATTTATACTTCCGCATCCATGTCATGGACATTGTGCTGCCTGCTCTACGTGAGCGTGGCAATGACATTATTCTTTTAGCACAACATTTCATTCAGAAAATCTGCCAAGAATGGGACATCCCAGTCAAACCATTGAGTGAACGTGCACGTGAATTTTTATTGGCCCAATATTATCCAGGCAATGTGCGTGAATTACGCAATATGATGGAACGTGCCATCACTTTAAGTGATGAAAGCAGTATCGACTTACCGCACTTGCAAACAGCCCCACTGCGACCGATTGCTCAGACCCACTATGCCAATGCCACCCAACAATGTGCTGTTGGCAATGATCAACTCAGTCATGTGCCTTCGCGTAAATTGCCCGAAGAGGGTTTAGAGCTGTATTTAGAAAAAATTGAAAAAGAAATTTTGATGAATGCGCTCAATCTCACCCACTGGAACCGAACACTGGCGGCTAAAAAGCTCGGCATGTCTTTCCGTTCTTTACGTTATCGCTTGAAGAAATTCGGGCTAGATGGCGAAGACGATTCCGTTTAGAGACTTAACGACGGTTAATTAGAATCTCTGCCACATGTTCAACATAGCTTTCGTCTTTGAGTTCATGTGGCATTGGATACACTTGATTCGGTGCAATTCCCACCCCTTCAATCATCCGACCACTTGGAGTGTAATAATGCGATACCGTCATTTGCAAAGCTGCACCATTCGATAGTGGAAATAGTTTCTGTACCACGCCCTTACCATAACTTTTTTCACCAATCACCCACGCCCGTCCATGCTCCTTCAGCGCAGCGGTAAACACCTCCGCGGCCGATGCAGAGCGATCATTAATCAGAATCCCTACTTTTAAGTTTTGAAACTCTAGGCTTGGTAGAGCTTGGAACTGTTGATCCCCTTCAGAACGGCTTTGGGTTGAAACAATCACCCCTTGATTTAAGAATAAATCAGCAGATTCAACTGCGGCAGACAACAGCCCCCCGGGATTATTTCTGAGGTCAATCAAGACCGCTTTTAAACGCGAAGACTGATGCTCTTCAATCAGTTGCTGAATTTCATTGGCCGTATCCTGCTGGAATACCCGCACCTTGAGCACCAAAACTTGGTTATTCAACAGTTGCGCCTGAATATCGGTTTCAACTTTTTTGGTTCGGACTAAATTGATCGGCGTTGAGTTGGCTTTCAACTGCAAGCTGACGGTACTACCAATCGCCCCACTGAGTAATTCATTGACTTGAGCATGGTTGAGCTTGCGTAGCTCTTGATCATCCACTTTAAAAACAGAGATCCCATTTTTTAAGCCCAGTTTGCTGGAATCTGAGTCAGGTTTTAATCCACGAATCAGCCATTGTTGTAAACGAGAATCAAACTCTAAACTGAAGTCAACTGAAGCCAAATCCCCTTCGGTATATTGCACCAATTGTTTATATTCTTGAGGAGATAAATAGCGAGAATAGCGGTCTAAGCCACTGACTAAACCTTTAATGGCCTGTTGAAACAGTGCTTCATCACTACGTTCAGCCACATAATTGTCTTTGACTAAACCGTAGATTTGCACAAATTGTTGAATGGATTCAATCGGAACCTCAACATAACCTTGTTCTAACTCATCATCAAAAGCGGGGGCTGCCGCAGTTTTTGCAACAGCCCCCATCGGGTGGATCAGACTCAGACCTAAAGCAATCACTACACCTATTGAAGTCCACGATGCTTTTGCCATTTACCCACCCAAATTGATTTATACGTCTAATGTAATTAAGTTACGACCTTGCATGTCTGCTGGAACAGGAAGATGCATCAAGCTTAACAAGGTTGGTGCGACATCGGCCAATACGCCACCCTCAGCAATGGTTGCTTGAGTTGGGCCGACATAGATAAAAGGCACCAATTCTGTCGTATGCTGGGTATGCACCTGACCACTGTGATAATCCTGCATTTGTTCAACATTACCATGGTCAGCCGTAATTAACATATGGCCTTTTTGTGCCATCACCGCTTCATAGACACGGCCTAGGCATAAATCAACAGCTTCCACAGCTTTCACTGCTGCATTAAACACGCCCGTATGACCAACCATGTCGCCGTTGGCATAGTTCACCACCAATAGATCAAACTCACCTGAGTTAATCGCAGCCACCAATTCATCGGTTACTTCATAGGCGCTCATTTCTGGCTTGAGGTCATAAGTAGCCACATTCGGTGATGGAATCAAAATACGTTTTTCACCTGGATATTCATCTTCACGACCACCACTAAAGAAGAACGTCACATGTGCGTATTTTTCAGTTTCAGCAATACGCAGCTGAGTTTTACCAAGGTCTGAAAGATATTCACCAATCGAGTTTTTTAATGCTTCAGGCATATACGCCACAGGTGCATCAATACTGGCTTGGTAGCGTGTCAACATCACAAACTTAGATAAGTTTGGTACAATTTTACGCGCAAAGCCTGCAAAATCTTTTTCAACAAACGCTTTGGTAATTTCACGCGCACGATCCGCACGGAAATTCATAAAGACAATGCTGTCACCATCTTGAACTTTTACGGCATCGCCAATGCGTGTTGCTTTGACAAACTCATCAGATTCATCTGCTGCATACGCCAAGGCTAAACCTTCAACTGCTGTAGCTGCAGTACGTGTTGCTTCAGACTCAGTGAGTAAACGATAGGCTTGTTCCACACGGTCCCAACGGTTATCTCGATCCATCGCAAAATAACGACCAATCAGACTCACAATACGACCTTGATTTGGATATTGAGCAAACAATGCATCTAATTTTTCTAAAGAGGGCTGTGCGCTGCGCGGCGGGGTATCACGACCATCTAAGAAAGCATGGAGATACACGGTTGCACCGCGTTTTAAAGCAAGTTCAGCCATGGCAACAATATGATCTTCGTGTGAATGCACCCCACCTTCAGACAATAGCCCCATAATGTGCAACGCACCACCCGCTGCTTTGGCTTTTTCAACAGCATCAACCAAAACTTCATGCTCGAAAAAAGCACCCGTACGAATGTCTTTGGTGATTCGGGTAAAGTCTTGATAGAGCACACGCCCTGCACCCAAGTTCATGTGGCCCACTTCAGAGTTGCCCATTTGGCCATCTGGCAGACCCACGTCTTCACCAGAACCTGAAATTAAGCTATGCGGATGCTTTGCTTCAATCGCTGTTAAATTCGGTCGATTCGCTGCTAAAAAAGCATTGTCTTCAATCGCTTCACGGTGTCCCACACCATCCATAATGACCAGTACGTGAGGGATTTTGCCAGCAGTTGCATCCGCCATAATAAGCACTCTTTTTTTGTCTACAAATTCATCGCCCTATCTTACCGAATTTTCGGTCAAGACTCTATGCAGGCATGATGGTTTAACACCATCATCCGCATTGTTTTCTTCAATATCGTACAGTTATCGCGCACGTTGTAATAAATAACCACCTGCGACAAACATCAGTAAAATCGGCACAAAAACAAACCATGCGGGTGAAGGCGAATACACCAAACTTGCATAACCTAAGAAGTCTTGTAGGTAAAAGAAACCTAGGCCTGTAAACAGTGCAATGACCAAACGAAAGCCCATCGATTGTTGGCGCAGTGGGCCAAAAATAAAGGAACAAGCAATCAACACCAAAGCAATCAAGGCAAATGGAGACGCCACTTTCTGCCAAAAAGCCAACTGATAAGTTTTCGGTACTTGGCTGTATTCATGCATATAGCTCATGAAACTGACCAATTGACTCGGTGAAAGGTCTTCAGGGTCAATTGTCACCATGTGCACATATTTCGGTTGCAGTGCCAGTGCCAAAGGTGTTTTAGCGGCCTGTTGTGCCGTGGCGTTGCCTGTCGGTAGTAAATCAACTTGGGCGGTATTTTCTAAAATCCAATGACCATCTTGCACAAACTGACCTTGCTCAGCATTTAAAACGCCTTTTAAACGAGCATTATTGTCAAAGTCGACCACTTGCACATTTTTCAGCTGACCTTGAGAGTTGGCATAATCGACATAAATAAAACGCTGCCCTTCTCGTGTCCAGTAACCACGTACTTCACCGAGCTCAGCCGCTGTTCGATGGCTTTTCACACCTTTGGCTTGCTCATTGGTATACGGAATCACCCATTCACTTAAAGCAAATGACAGTACCACCAAAATTAAAGCCGAACGAATCACCCAACCGACGATTCGCCAGAGACTCACCCCCACCGAGCGCATCACAATCAGTTCACTGTTTGAAGCCAAAGTGCCGAGGCCCAGTACCGAGCCAATTAACGCGGCAATCGGTAGAATCTCATAGAGATATTGCGGCGCCCCCCACAGTACGTAACGTAAAGCATCCCAAGCGCCATAACCTTCTTTAAGAGAGCCTAACTCACCCAAATAGGTAAATAGAATTTGCAAGACCGATAATATAGCGGTAGCACCCAGCATCGCCATCGCGGTGGTTTTGGTCACATGTTTTGCGACTATACGACGTGCGAACATGATTAAGACCCCGCTCGTTGTAATGTTTTCTTAATTTTCGGGGCCAGCTTTTGTTTACGCGAAAACAAAGCCGCTGCTATCGCATAGATCACCAAGATCATTGGATAAGCCCAAATCCCCATTTCTTCTTTACTGACTCGGGTTTTAATGGCCATCAAAGCCACGATTAAACTGGCAAAAATAAGCAATGCAGGGAACAGCTTTAAGTAACGTCCTTGGCGTGGACTCACTTCAGATAAAGCCACAGCGAGAAGCAACGCCACTACAATGGCAAACGGTACAAAAATACGCCAGCCCAACTCACTCGCCACAACAGGATCATGACGATTATCCCAAAGTTTCATGGTGGACAATGCTTCAACATCAGCACTTTCAAACTTCGCTTCTTTATCATTTTCTAAACGTAGGCGATAAGACTGAAACTCGGCTTGGCTATAACGCGGCTGTCCCGGATAAATTTCATAACGGCGACCTTGCACCAAATCCACCACATTGGCGGGATCATTTTCAATTTCAACCCGCGTGGCTTCTTTGGCCAAAATCATCACATCAGGCTTACCTTCTGCTTCAGCGCGTTGATAGAAGAAGATGTCTTTGAGGTTCTTACGGTCTTCGGATAAGTCACCCGCATAAATGGTATAAGGCCCCGATGAAATAAACTCTTTGGGTCGAACCAAATCAAAACCAGTACGCACCGCCTGACTGGTGGTGAGCTGCTCAAACTGACGAACACCCCACGGCGCCATCCAAAGCATCAGCACGGCTTGAACAGCAAGAAACACCACGGTCATAGGAATCAGCAGTCGCCCCAATTGGTTACGACTGACGCCACTACCATTGAGTACTGCCATTTCATGATCGACATACAAACGACCAAAAACCAGCATCAGCCCAATAAAAAAGCCTAGAGGAAGAATCAGCGTTAAAAATTCAGGCAAACGATAGCCAATAATGCTAAATAAAATACCTGCATCTAAGCGACCCTGCGCGGCTACGCCAAAATACTTGATCAAACGACCGCCCATCATGATCAAGGTCAATAAGGCGATCACAACCAAGGATGTCGACACCACTTGTTTGACCAGATAACGCCGAATAATCAAATTAATTCTTCCAAAAATAGGTGAATAAAAACTAGCGCTAGTTTACCCGAATAGTGAAAATATAAAACCTGTACTCTTGTTGCACTTTGCAACTCTATTCATGTTAATGTTTCAGTGGTTTAATCATTTTCAAACTTTATAAGGCTTAAATAAAACTTATGAAACTCTCTATTAATACGTCATTCACAGAGAATACGTCTAGCCAATTTTTGTTGATATTAGTAGATTCTGAAAACACGCAACACCTTGCAAATGCTTATCAAATTAATGATTTAAACAACTTAATTGAAGCGACTCAGTTTAAAGCCGCATTCAATGAAACTTTGAGCCTCATTGGTCAAATTCCAGCAAGCCCCAATGCAGCCTTGGTGGGTGTCGGGAAAGCAGCTGAATTACAAGCAGCAAAGCTGGTGAAAATTGCTCAAACCATTATCAAAGCTTCACAAAAAAAATTCAAACACATCAGCCTTGACCTTTCAGCCCTTCCAGCTGAACTCCATTATTTATTTGCCCTCAGTTTGACGCAAGCGGCATATGCTTTTGATGAATTCAAATCGAAAAAAGCCGACAACGTACTTGAACAGATCAGCCTGATTGCTACTGAGTCACCACTAAACGCTGCCCAGCTTAAATTGATTGAAGCCGTGCAATCTGGTCAAAGCTTTGCTCGTGACTTAGGCAACCGTCCGGGCAATATCTGCTTCCCTGAATATTTGGCAGAGCAAGCCTTAGAACTGGCAGCCCAATATCCTGACCTACTCCGTGTTAATGTCCTTGATGAGCAACAAATGGCTGATCTGGGCATGCATTCCTTCCTTGCGGTGAGCAAAGGTTCAGACCGCCCAGGCCGTATCATTACCCTTGAGTATCAAGCTGAACGTACTGAAGCCCCAGTGGTCTTGGTCGGTAAAGGAATCACCTTTGATACAGGTGGCATTTCATTGAAACCGGGCGCTGGTATGGATGAAATGAAATATGACATGTGTGGTGCAGCATCAGTTCTAGGGACGCTCCGTGCTCTATGTGAATCGCGTTTAGCCATTCATGTCGTAGGTACGATTGCGGCAGCTGAAAATATGCCTTCAGGCAAAGCTACACGTCCGGGTGACATCGTGAGCACCATGAGTGGTCAAACCGTTGAAATTTTAAATACCGATGCAGAAGGTCGTTTGGTGCTGTGCGACACATTGACCTATGTAAAACGCTTTAACCCTGAACTGGTCATTGATATTGCAACCTTAACGGGCGCCTGTGTCGTGGCACTCGGTTCAGTCTTAACAGGTATGTTTACCCCAGATGACAAACTTGCGGCCGAACTATCTGAAGCAGGTCAAAATAGCTTTGACCGCGTCTGGCGCATGCCTGTGATTGATGACTATCAAGAACAGCTAGACTCTCCATTTGCCGATATTGCCAATATTGGCGGGCCTAAAGCTGGTGCTGTAACTGCAGCGTGCTTCTTGCAACGTTTCACCCGTGATTACCGCTGGGCACATTTGGACATCGCAGGTACAGCATGGAACTCGGGTGCCAATAAAGGGGCAACCGGTCGCCCAGTACCCTTATTGATGCAATTCTTAGCTCATCGTGCGCAGTCTAATGGCTAATATTAGCTTTTATCTATTTGAACAAAGTCCTGAACGACAAGTCGAAAGTGCTTGTCGTTTATGTCGTAAAATCTTGCGTCAGCCAGAGCGAATCTGGCTGTATGCAAGCGACCCTGAACTACAACAGCAATTGGATGAACGTTTGTGGAGTTTTGATGACACGAGCTTTATTCCGCATGGCATTGATCAAATCGATGCGCGCATTTGTATCTCAGCCCAACTGCCTGAGCAATCCGATTGGATTGTGTTCAATTTTAACGATCAAGCTCTTGAACAGTTCGAAAAATTTAGCCACATTATAGAAATTATTGAAAATAACGAATCGGCCAAACAACAAGGTCGTGAAAAATTTAAACAATATAGACGTCTCGGGGTTGAAGCTCGAACCTTCAAGCTTTAAATGATTCCCCCGTCTAAATAAGGAGATGCTTAGTGGCATTGAATGTTGGTCCAGATTTTAAACAGCGCTGGTTAAATGTACCTGATGCTGTTCGTCAGGCCTTTATTGATGACCTGAGTCGCGTCTGCGATGTACTCAAACCTGAAACAGGTTTGCACAGTTGGATTGAACAAGACCAACGCGCTCAAGCCGTCTCGACCCAGAAAATTGAACAAGCGTATGCCGATCTGAAAGCACAGCTGATTGAAGAAGCGCGAATTCGTAAACAACAAGCGTTGGAAAAATCACTGGCAGACAAACGCGCAGCGCAGGAAGCTTATGCGGAAAGCCTCAAAAAAGACGAAATCCGTCAGTTCAATGAGCAAACCCAAGCTTTAAATGTGATGCGTCAAAGTGTCGATCAAGAAATTTTGAGCTACACCGCACGCTATGAGAAAACGCCTGAACAAGCTCTGGACTATGCCAAAGGTAAATTTGGCATTGATGACTCACAAATTTTGTCTGAGTTAGAAAGTGTTCGTTTACGTTTAGAGCTTGAAGCGGAAACCTTAATTGAAGAGTCCGTCGCCAGCTACCGCAGTAAGCTCCAAGCCGCGGCTCAAGAGGAAATTGACTATATTTTGAAAAATTCAAACTTTTCTGATGAAGTGGTATCCAACTCTGCCTAACTGGCCTTGGCTTCCGTTCAAACTCACTTCGGTGAGTTTTTTTATGCACTCTTGTTTTTCTCGGCTGATGTGATCTGTCTCGATCTCAAACCAACACATCAACCATAAACGATAAGGTATTGCCCACACCATAACCAATCGCCAACAAACTACCAATCCAAATCAGGCCACCGGTCACGTTATACCACATAAAAGTCGCCAAGCTCATATGTCCTGCGCCCGCAGCAAAAGGCGCGAAAGAACGTACAAAAGGAATAAAACGTGCCACTAAAATGGTTTTACCGCCATGCTTTAAGAAATATTGATTGGTCTTCATCATATATTCGGGTTTCAACCAACGCGAATGCTGATGGGCAAATTTAAAGCCCAGTTTTTGACCTGTATAATAATTGACGATATAACCCAATACCGCAGCAATCATCATCAAAATACCCATGGTGTGGATATGGATTAAATCCGAGCTAGAACATAAGGCACCAATGGCAATCAGTAAACTGTCACCTGGCAAAAAGAACATAAAAACGAAGCCCGTTTCTGCAAAAATAATCAGAAAAAGAATCGCATAAATCCAAAGGCCGTATTCTGCAAGCAGTACGGGCAATAATTGTTCTAGATGGAGAAAAAAATCAATCATTGTCACCTATCCGTGCAATGAACTGCGTACTATCTTTCATCATACTCAATTGCTTACCTATTCATTTCAAAAGAAAAACTCCCTCATTTTGGGCAAATAGGGAGCTCATCTTTTGTCTATTCTTGCTGCAATCTAAACGATTTTTCTATTTCAAGAAACCATTTTGTGCCAAAAAGTCTAAACTAATTTTAGATTGTGAGGGAGTTTCCGCAGCTTTGTCACCCATCATCAGACGTTCAATGTAGCGTGCTAACACATCCACTTCAAGGTTCACTTGACTGCCAGCCTTCCACGTTCCAATGTTGGTTCGTTCAGCCGTATGCGGAATTAAATTGAGGCTTAAAATACGCCCACGCAAATGATTAATGGTTAAACTGATCCCATCGACCGTAATCGAGCCTTTTTCTGCCAAGTAACGTGCAATCTCAGCTGGCGCAGTCACTTCAAAATAAAGCGAACGCGCATCTTCACGCACAACCGTGATTTCACCCACAGCATCGACATGACCTGACACAATGTGTCCACCAAAACGTGTGGTGGGCAACATCGCCTTTTCCACATTGACACGTTGTCCAACTTTCCAATGGGCCAGTGTGGTTCGGTTTAAACTTTCACGTGAGACATCGGCCGCATACCAGTGCTCACCCCAGTCAATCACTGTGAGGCAAATGCCATTGGTGGCAATCGAGTCACCCAAATGGACATCTGACATATCCAGATCCGTACCAATGCGCAAACGCACATCGCCACCGACATTTTGTACGCTTTCAACTGTGCCTAGACTTTCGATGATCCCTGTAAACATTTCTGATTTCTACCTCTATATTTTTACCACAGCGCCAACTGTGTCGTGACCCCAGATGTATCGACCCCGCCCAATTCGGCATAATGGTACAACTGCCCAAGCAGTTGACGAATTGGCGGACCTGACTTGGCATGGGTATCAGTAATCACAATAAACTCTAACACACGCGCACGCTCAGACTGACGCTGTTTACTCACGCGATAACGCGGTACATCCTGCGTTAATAAAGTCACGCGACCTCGCTCCAAATTGGCTTTGAGCAAGTCCCCTGCTTCAATATTACCATCGGTTGAATAACTGGTCAGAATGTAACGTGCATTGATGGTGGAAAGTAATTTTTCGTATGCCTCTTTGGCATACTTTGACGAGTTATAAGGACTCGGACGCTCTTTGCGCCACGCACGGTCAATTCCGCTTTTAAAACCTTTGGTGTCTGGTGTCGGTAAATCTACCTGATCCCATAGTGTTAAAGCATTTAAGACATGATAGTTACTGCTGTAAGCATGCTGGTTATAGGGTGGATCTAGATAGGCCACATCGACCTCAAAACTGCTCATTTGGTTTGCCAAATGCTGTGCATCGACACACCACATTTCAGCCATCGGGTTCTTTTGCTTATTATCACCCACTTCACTAAAGCGACTTGGGGTCAACCACAGCAAGGATTCAATCCGCTCTAGCGCTGTTTGGGTTTTACCGCCCCAACCGTGGTGGAAGCTTTTAAAGACGCCGGAAGTATTGCTGACAAAACTGGCAGAATACAGCAGCGGTGCCAGTAAAGCAGACATCTCCACATCATCGATTGCCCCTTGTGCCTGCCATGTGGCAATTTGCTGACGAATCGCATCAATGCGCATGCCGTTGCGACGCTTAAAGAACAAACGATCTCGGCTTGGATCATAGATTTCATCATTTCGCGGGCACAGATTATGCGTTACCCAGCCCTTAACTTCAGGCAATCGGTTTAAATAATCAATGGCTTTTTGATAACCACCCAACTCTTTAAATGCAGGCGCTTCGGTACAAGCCAAAATGGCATGGTTCAGCGCATGGCTATACGGTTCCCAGTCGTTGGCAATCACGCGATAACCATTTTGACGCGCCAAACGCGAGACCACGCCCGAACCCGCAAAGAAGTCGGCAAAAATAGGCGCACGACCATCTGCACGGTTTAAAGTCCCTGTACTCTCAAGCGCCTCTAAAATCAGATGCAACAGACGGCGCTTATTCCCCAAATAAGGAACAAGTTGATGAAAGAGATATTCATCGGTGGTACGTGCCGCGTGACGACGTTTATGATAAACCGTAGACTCTGAACTCATAATGACTCTTGAGAAGGGATAAGCGTTAAGCGCACATCATCACCCAATTGTGTGACATCCATAAGCTTAAAGCGGAGTTGCTCTGCCATCTGAGAAAACTCAGCATTGAACATTGCACGTGCAGACTGACCCAATAAGGTCGGTGCTACATAACTAATCATTTCATCGACCAACTTCTCTTGTAAAAAAGCCGTCGATAACGTTGCACCTGCTTCAACCATGACATCGTAAATCTGATGCGATTGAACCAACTGCTTTAATAACTGATCTAAAGGCTGTACAGCAAACTGTAGCACGCCTAAATCAGCCAATGCTTGACGATAAGGCCCCATCACCATCACAGTATCAGGCTGTTGTAAAATTTGAGCCATCAGCGGCAAGCGGCCTTGACGGTCCAACACCAGACGTTTCGGTTGTACAACCGTTGTCAGATCCGCAACACTCGGAAGCTGTCTGACATTGAGCTGAGGATCATCGGCCAATACGGTTTCAATGCCCGTGATCACGACACCAGAAATGGCACGAAAATGCTGGACATCCAACCGTGCTGCTGGGCCTGTAATCCATTTCGACTCACCCGAAGCCATCGCTGTTCGACCATCTAAACTAGAGGCAACTTTTAAACGCACATAAGGCATGCCAGTCGCCATGGCTTTTAAAAAACCAGCATTCAACTGATGTGCTTCGGTTTGACAAATACCGACATCGACCTCAATGCCTGCTTCTTTTAAAATTTGTACCCCTTTACCGGCAACCAAGGGGTTAGGATCTGGACAAGCAATCACAACGCGCGCCACACCTGCCTCGACCAAACCTTTGGCACACGGCGGTGTACGCCCATAATGCGCACAAGGTTCTAAAGTGACATAAGCCGTTGCGCCTTGGGTCTGCTCACCCGCTTCGCGCATCGCAAAAACTTCTGCATGTGGCTGACCCGCTTTAGGGTGATAACCCATCCCCAACAACTGCCCATCTTTGACAATGACACAGCCTACATTTGGATTTGGCTTGGTGCTGTATTGACCTTGCAGTGCTAAAGCAATCGCTTGTTTCATCCAAGCTTGGTCAGCTTGTAAAGCACTAGACTGTAATTCAGACATGGATGCCAACTCGCTTAATGTTCACGTTGTTGCATTTGTTCAATTTGGTGACGAAAGGCATCGACATCTTGAAAGTCTTGATAGACCGATGCAAAACGTACATACGCAACATGATCCAACGAAAATAAAGATTGCATGACAATTTCACCAATGGTGCGTGATTTCACATCACGCTCACCTAAACGGCGGATTTGCAGCTGAATATCGCTCAAGACGGTTTCAATTTGCTCTTGCGTCACGGGACGTTTTTGTAAAGCATGCATCAAGGAACGACGCAATTTTGCTTCATCAAAAGGTTCACTTTTGCCATCCGACTTGATCACACGAGGCATGACCACTTCATAACTTTCAAAGGTTGTGAATCGTTCACCACAACTAATACATTCACGACGACGACGAATTTGACAACCTTCAGCGGCCAAACGTGAATCGATCACTTTACTGTCTTCAGCGTTGCAAAATGGACAATGCATAGTGGTTAAATTGAACAAATTTGAATGGTTTTAGAGTGTAGCAAAAATTCAGTGTTTTGTAGAGTTTTACGCTAGATATAGAAAAAAAACAGCCCTTTCGGGCTGTTTCACACAATATATTGATTATACTGTTTATTTATTATTCTATTGATTAGTCTACGCGTTCGCCATGTTGGCTCAAGTCTAGGCCCATACGTTCATCATCAGATTCAACGCGAATTCCAATCACCAGATCAATCACTTTTAAGATAATGAAGGTTAATACTGCTGAGTATGCGATCGTTGCCAATACCCCTTCAACTTGAACCCAAAGTTGATGCATCACATCACTTGGTGCTTTGTCGCCCATGATGAAGTCGCTTGCAAAGAATGCTGTTAAGATTGCACCGACAATACCACCCACACCGTGTAAACCAAACGCATCTAAAGAGTCATCGGCTTTTAAAGCACGTTTCAATGCACTGATACCCCAGAAGCACACCACACCACCGATTAAACCCATCGCCAGCGCACCGCCGACAGTCACAAACCCTGCTGCTGGTGTAATCACTACCAGACCAGCAACCGCACCAGATGCAGCACCAAGTACTGAACCTTTACCACGTGCAACTTTTTCAGTAATTAACCAAGAGATTGCCGCTGCTGCTGCTGCTACTTGAGTCACGAGCAATGCATAACCTGCTGAGCCGTTTGCGCCCAATGCAGAACCACCGTTGAAACCAAACCAACCAACCCACAGTAAGCTTGCACCCACAACGGTTAATGCCAAGTTGTGTGGAGCCATTGATTCACGGCCTAAGCCCATACGTTTGCCCAGCATATATGCAGCAACCAAACCTGCCACACCTGAGTTGATGTGTACAACGGTACCGCCAGCAAAGTCGAGTGCACCATCATTTGCTAACCAGCCACCGCCCCATACCCAGTGAGTAATTGGTGCATAAACCACGACTACCCAAATCGAGATGAAAGCGATAAATGCGCCGAATTTCATCCGTTCTGCAATTGAACCACTAATAATGGCAACCGTAATGATGGCAAAGGTCATTTGGAAAATAACGAATAGAACTTCAGGAATCGTCCCTGTGAGTGCATCTGTGGTAATCCCAGTCAGCATGAACTTATCTAAGCCACCGATAAAGGCATTACCCTCACCAAAGGCCAATGTATAACCAATGATGACCCATGCAATACTCACCACTGCCGCAGCAACAAAGCTATGTGCCATAGTGCTTAAGACGTTTTTCTTACGAACCATACCGCCGTAGAATAATGCTAAACCTGGAATGGTCATTAATAAAACCAGTGCTGTGGAGACTAAAATCCACGCCGTATCACCTGTATCTAATGTTGGTTCTTCTTCTGCAGGTGCGGGTGCTTCTACTGGAGCAGCAACGGCTTCAACCGCTTGTACCGCTGGAGCAGCCACATCCGTTGTTTCAACCACTGTGACTTGTTCTGATGGCGTTGGCGCTGTTGCTGCTTCTTCAGCCCAAGCAACAGAACCACCTAAAAGTGCGCCAGATAAGCTCAGCGCGAATAGCATCTTTTTCATTCGTATCCCCCAACCTAATTTGTGCGAGTTATGTGTTACTCAGCAAACTTCATGCCAAATTAAACGGCATCGGCACCTGTTTCACCTGTACGGATACGGATGACTTGCTCTAAATTTGTGACGAAAATTTTACCGTCGCCAATTTTTCCTGTGCTAGCAACACGTGTGATTGACTCAATCACCGCGTCGACCATTTCATCACTGATCGCGATTTCGATTTTTACTTTTGGTAAGAAATCAACAACATATTCAGCACCACGATAAAGTTCAGTATGACCTTTTTGACGACCAAAGCCTTTGACTTCAGTTACCGTGATCCCTTGAACACCAATTTCAGACAGTGCTTCACGCACATCATCCAATTTAAACGGTTTTACAATTGCAGTTACGAGCTTCATGTTTGTTTTCCTTCGGCTTATTTCACCAGTAAGGTTTTATGTTCAAATTTCATGCCAAAAATTCTTAGGTTGGGGGGAAAAGAAAGTCTGACATGAGTTTTCTTTATACCCTATTCTATACATTTAAATGCGTTTTGAGCTTCAAAATTCAGGTTTTTTAGTCGAAGATTTATGATTTTTTTACAATCGATGAAATCATATTTCATCTGAAAGGCTATAGAGTCAGAAGCAGCAATGGTACACTGCTGTCACTTCTCCAACTGTTGGATATAGAAATGATTGAAACTTTATTACAAGCCATACTGGAACAAGTCGAACAACCTAAACAAGACTTAGAACATAATTTACGCGCACTGCTGAATGAAGCGGTGACCAAGATGGATTTGGTTTCCAAAGATGAAATTGAGCGTCAACGTACTGCACTGAATAATGCCAATTTGCGTTTAAATGACTTATTGAAACAAGTGGAAGCTTTAGAGTTACGCATTCAGAACAAAAAATGAGCACCTGTTTGGTGCAACAAAAGACGCATAACGAATTAAAATAATGCACTATAATGGAACAAAAGATGTCTTTTGCCAAAATTTACACTCGAGCTTTGCTCGGTTTACACGCACCTTCGGTTGAAGTTGAAGTTCATCTGAGCCAAGGACTACCCTCTTTAACCATTGTGGGGCTTCCTGAAGCAGCCGTTCGGGAAAGCAAAGATCGGGTGCGCTCCGCCATTATCAATAGTGGCTTTCAGTTTCCGACCAAACGCCTCACCATCAACCTTGCACCCGCAGACCTGCCCAAAGACAGTTCACGGTTGGATTTGCCTATTGCACTGGGTATTTTAATTGCCTCTGGTCAGCTCCCTGAGCAAGGAACTGAAAATTTTGAATTTATAGGTGAGTTGGCACTTGATGGGCAACTGCGACCAATTTCAGGTACTTTAAGTATTGCAATTGCCTGCCAGCAAGCTGGGCATCAACTGATTTTACCTGAGGCCAATGCGCAAGAAGCCTCTCAACTGCCCAACTTTCAAGTATTTGCAGCGCAACATTTAAAACAAGTCTGTGAGCATCTGTCGCAAAACCATCTCATCCAACAGTTTCAACCCACGGCGCTAAAAGCCTCACAGCACTACAAATTTGATTTGGCCGATGTTAAAGGTCAACTGCGTCCGAGACGTGCCTTAGAGATTGCGGCGGCAGGTGGTCATTCTTTACTGTTTAAAGGACCGCCAGGGACAGGGAAAACCCTATTGGCTTCACGTTTAGCCAGTATTCTACCGCCCTTGAACACGCAAGAGAATTTGGAAGTGGCGAGTATTTACTCGGTGGCCAATCATCAACATCCTTTTGGGCAGCGGCCATTTCGTGCACCGCACCATACAGCTTCTGCAGTTGCCTTAGTCGGTGGCGGGTCACAACCCAAACCTGGTGAAATTACTTTGGCACATAAAGGTGTACTGTTTTTAGATGAACTACCAGAGTTTGACCGCAAGGTTTTAGAGGTTTTAAGACAGCCGATTGAAGCCAAAGAGATTGTGATTTCGCGTGCTTCACGGCAGATCACCTTTCCAGCCAATTTCCAACTGATTGCTGCAATGAATCCTTGTCCCTGTGGTTATGCTTTTAATCAAGATAGCCGTTGCCAGTGCTCAGCCGAGGCGATTAAACGCTACCAAAACCGTATTTCAGGGCCGTTACTGGATCGGATTGATTTACATATTGATGTACCACCCTTGCATGCTTCTGAATTGCAGGACACACAAGTCGTAGAAGACTCGGCAACTGTACGTGAGCGCGTGATTCAAGCTTATCAATGGCAAATGCAGCGCCAAGCTTGTCTCAATATGGCTTTATCACCCAAACAACTCGAACAATTCGCACCGCTAGATGGACAAGCGGCTTTAATCTTTGAAAAAGCACAACAGCGTTTAAATTTGTCTGCTCGGGGTTATCACCGCATTTTAAGAGTCGCCAGAACCATTGCGGATTTGGCCCAATCAGAGCACATCCAAACAGGACATTTGACTGAAGCTCTCTCCTACCGACAGCAAAATGCCTAAAAATCGCTAAATTCCACATAGAAAAACCCCTCCAGTCCTATGGACTAGAGGGGGTTTGGAGATGCTAAAACTTAGAAAGTTTTAGTTAAAGTAAACACGGCACCTGTTTCTACACCACGTGCTGTCGCATGATTCATATCATCAGTATCAATATTGGTTCCTACTGCTGCCAATTCTGCTGTTGCACCAGGAATAGACTGGAATGCATAGGTCACACCCACTTTCCAATCGACATAATTGTCATCATCACCAAATGAATATTTATCTTCATCACTGACCACGGTATAACCCACATTCGCAACGCCACCAAAGCCCGTTGAACCAAATGGAATTGCATAACCTGCATTGATGTTCCAGCTGTCTGTATCTGCTGCAACATAATCATTGGTATAGTTTACATTGGTCAGTAGGCTGTCCCCTTCAGTAAAGACACTTGCAAAGGTTAATTTGCCATAAAACTCTAACCAGTTCAGATCATCTGCACTTGGATAGTTGTAGTACACCATACCCACATCAAGCACTGGCTTGCTGGCAAAGCTTTCTAATGTTGTTGCAAAACCAATCGATGGATCGAGCTCTAAGCTCGGTGAGCCTTCACCAAAATCAACATTTGAACCCCAAAGACCCAAATACAAGCCTGAGTCATGTGCCAAAGTAAAGCCCGCTTGTACCGCTGGATCATTTTGGGTTTGAGTTAAACCACGGAAACGATAGTCAGTTGTTACAGCAGCACTTCCACTAAAAGAGAAACCAAACGGTAATGCTGGCTCGTCATCTGCGAAAGTGAATGTAGAAGCTGAAGCCACCACAGCTAAAGATAATGCTTTAAGTGCAAATTTCATTGTTTGATTCCCCCACATCGTATCCGACGTTTTTTGGTTATTTCGATAAACTCATGTAGGTAGTAGCAATAGCTATGCCACATTCAACTCAACATCAGACACGCCCTTTACAAAATCATTATAAATGATTGTTTTTGTTAAAATTATATAAAATATAAGAAATTGAACTCGCACTCAACTTGATCGTTAAATATCTTCGCGGTGAATTGAAGCCAAGCCCATCAAGCAAACATAATTGTTTACAATATGCGCTATTTTGAGACTCATCTTTGGAACGTACGTTTTTAAGTGCATAAAAAAAGTGCATCCCCAACCGATCAGGATGCACTTTTCATATCTACAGAATTTAGAAGTTGTAAGTTAAACCCAGTACCAGATGGTCCTCTAAATCCTCTCCCATACGATTATGCACACCATAAATATAATCCGCAGACATCTCGATACCTGTCTCTGCAAAGGGTCTACTCAGCCCTAAGCGAACTTCATTAACAGTAAAGTTCTTCTCTGTAGTGAGTATGGCATCACCATGCTGACGATAAATCGATGCACCAATTGAACTATTGAGTTGAAAGTTTTGTGGAAGGGCATAATGATGTGCAAGGCTTAAATAAGTATCGCCTGCATTGGCATAACTCACATCCACTAAAGCCACCGTGACGCCTACATCAAAGTCTTTATAGCTCAGACTATTTACAAATTCCGCTCCAGTCGTACTTCGGCGTTCTGTGCGATCTTCACTATAGACCGAGCCGCCATCATTATATAAATAAGTCACAATATGTGAGCGATAGCTTACATCTGGACTGAGTGTGCCTGCATAACCCATATAAAAATCATGCTCAACACCGTGATCTTTGCTGATATCCGCTGCATCATAATTCAGTGTGGAAGCCCAATAACCGGCATATAAACCCGATGCATGTTCATATTCAAGCCCCGCTTGCAAGGTAGGTTGGTCATTTTCAACACCGCCACGATAGATATACTGACTGAGCACAGCAAGGCTTCCACTAAGTCTGCCATCTGAGCTTTGTTGCTGGGGCTCGCTTGCATTGACCGATACACTGCCAGTGAAAAAAATTAAAAATAGTGCAATTTTATGTGAATTTTTATGCATTTAAGCTCTCAAAATTTCTTTAGACATGAATCACTTACTGATTCTATACCCATAAATTTTAAAGC
Source organism: Acinetobacter sp. Gutcm_16 (assembly GCF_028649355.1). NCBI lineage: Bacteria > Pseudomonadati > Pseudomonadota > Gammaproteobacteria > Moraxellales > Moraxellaceae > Acinetobacter > Acinetobacter sp. Gutcm_16. The sequence goes on from NZ_JAQSUV010000012.1 coordinate 58,959, forward strand.
TATTTTTTAACAATAGGTCAATTTTACTTAGGCAACTGCTGTGTAATTCATCGTTCGCCAATCTGGGTATGGGTTATTCTGAACCGATTCCAGACGACTAGAAATGACTGAACACTTTGATTCATAAGCTAAAATGACCTCACAGTCTATATATTATATTCTGCAATGCATAGCACAAAACAGAATGAGGGAGAGAAAAATAATTCAATGTTTTATAAAGATTTATTTTAGTAAACCGAATATTTTAACCAAAATTAAAATATTTCAAACATATCGCTTACAAAAAAATGCATTACTTTAGTTGAATATGTTAAATAAAAATGACAATTTTTCAGCGATTACTTATACAATTGCTGTTCTCTTTCCATCCAATTTGTATAAGGTTCGCTCCCCAATGCAAAACACAAAAAAATTAGCATTAGCAGTTTTAGTACAAACTGCACTTATATCAACAGCTTTTGCGAGTGAGCAAAGTGAATCTAAAGGTTTCGTTGAGGACGCTGAAGGATCAGTGTTATTCCGTACTGGTTATTTAACCCGTGACAAGAAAAATGGTGCAGCTGATACAAGTTCAGCAGCTCAAACCGCGATGGTCAAAATTGAGTCTGGTTATACTCAAGGTACTGTTGGCTTTGGTGTCGGCATTATTGGCGATACATCATTTAAATTGGGGAAAAATGGTCACACTGACAACCAAATGATCCCAACACATCCGCAAAACAATGCTGATGGCACAAAAGATGCGTATGACTACTGGACACGTGGTGGCGGTATCGTAAAAGCACGTATTTCAAATACTGAAGTACGTTACGGTACACACGTTCTAGACTTACCAGTACTAGCAAGTAACACAACACGTTTAGTGCCTGAATACTTTGAAGGTGTTTTGGCTACAAGTCGTGAGATTAATGGTCTTGAATTAACAGCTGGTAAATTTACTAAAGACCAAATGTCACACCAAATCAATACTGATGGTAACCATTTAGACCGTGCTGTGGTTTGGGGTGCAAAATATAAGTTTAATGATGCATTCAATGCATCTTACTTTGGCTTAGACAGCAAAGATACATTAGATCGTCACTATGTGAATGCCAACTATAAGCAAGCTTTGGCAAACAACAGCTCTTTGACCTATGACTTCAGTGGCTATCACACTGAGTGGGATAAAGGCGCAAGTGCATCTTCTTCTACTTTACCGAGCACTTCATCTGACCGCAGTAACAATATTTGGGCATTGTCTGGTACATATAACCAAGATGCACACAATGTTATGCTTGCTTACCAACAAAGCACTGGTAACACAGGCTATGCATACGGTGAAAATGCCGACGGTTTCCAAAGTATTTATCTACCAAACTCTTACCTTTCAGACTTTAACGGTCGTGGTGAGAAGTCTGTGCAAGTTCAATATAGCCTAGATTTTGCAGGTTACGGCGTTCCTGGTCTAAGCTGGACGACTGCATATGTTTATGGTTGGGATATTGATACAGCAACTGATGACAACGCGAAAGAAAGCGAACTCTTTAACCAAGTGAAATATACAGTTCAATCTGGTTTTGCTAAAGATGCAAGCTTACGTTTACGTTACTCTCACTATCGTAATGATGATGCTTACGCAAACGATTACTACATGCCAGACACCAACGAATGGCGTATTTGGTTAGACATTCCTGTGAAATTCTTCTAATTTCTACGGAAAAGCTAATCTAATAAAAAAACCTGCACATTGTGCAGGTTTTTTTATTGAAGCCTACAATCAAACACAGTTCAATCAAGGCTTCACAGACAGGATTATTTTGCTGCTTCGATTGCTTTAAGCACTTCTTGCTTAGCAACTTCAGAACCTTCCCAACCTGTTAATTTAACCCACTTCCCTGGCTCTAAGTCTTTATAGTGAGCGAAGAAGTGTTCAACTTGTTGAATGAGTAAAGGTGGAAGATCGGTATATTCTTTCACGTCTTTATAAATTGGCGTTAACTTGTCATGTGGAACTGCGATTAATTTCGCATCGATACCACCGTCATCTTCCATGTTCAATTTACCCACAGGACGGCAACGAATTACTGAGCCTGGTTCAACTGGATGTGGCGTTACAACAAGTACATCTAATGGGTCACCATCTTCAGACAAGGTGTTTGGTACATAACCATAGTTCGCTGGGTAGAACATTGCTGTCCCCATGAAACGATCTACAAAAAGTGCATCCGAATCTTTATCAATTTCATATTTGATTGGTGCTGCATTTGCAGGAATTTCGATGATCACGTAGATATCGTTCGGTGCATCTTTACCCGCAGGGATATTGCTGTAGCTCATAACATCACTCTTTAACAAGTTAAATCTTTTAAAAACCGCATCGATTATAACGGTTTTTGAGAAAAAAATATTTCTGCGATTATACATCCACTGGGTGAAAATATGTATGTTTCGCACTTAGCCCATCGTCAGTCGAATGACCAACAATAATAAACAAATTGGGCAAAGCAGTGACAACAGCCAAACGATCGATCGAAGCGTCGACCAATTGGCCAAATAGCAAATGCCATACACCACACGAAAGACAAGATAGGCAATACCAAACGTCATGGTGACCACTTGCGGAATCACCATATATTCAGCCATTAAGATAGCGGCAATAAATAACGGTAAACTCTCAAAACTATTTTGCTGTGCCGCATTGGCACGTGCAGCCAGACCAGTCGTTTTGGCGAGAAATTCACGCGGATGTTGATTATCTTTGGCGCGAAATCCTGCTGTTTTTTTAGCAATGATTGTAAATACGTAAGGCAGTAAACAAGCAATTAAAATGAGATAAATAATCCCGCTAATGCTTTGCATTGGTTTTTTCTCATCAAGATCATTTCGAAGGCTATCATAGCATGGCATTCCGAGGATAAATTTGGTTAAATTATAGTGTTTTTATAATTTCCCGATGAGACTCCTGCATGGCTAGCCCTGATCAAAAAGAAATGTTCGACGTGCTCGAAATTCAGCGTCAACATCAACGCCAAGTGGATCGTGTTTTAAAGATTGTGCTTCCCGTTACGGCTTTTTTATTGGCGGTCATTTGTGCCAATATGAATATTGGTTCGACCCTTGGCACACTGGTCATGCTGATCATTGCATTTTGGATGGTCGGGATTAAACGTCAAAACCTATGGTCTTGGTTGCTTGCAGTGACCGTCTATTGTCTGATCGATAATATCCTGAGTTTTGGTAGTTTTGCTTTCCCAGCTTTTAGTCGTCAGTGCGGTACGATGCTGACCTTTGTTGGCATTTTGGGCATTGGCCGTCCCTATATCGACCGCTGGTTAATGAAGAATTAAATGTGAACATGAAAAAAAAGCGCCTGACGGCGCTTTTTTTATTTGAACTTAAGCTGTTTTACGTAAATCTTTACGCAGGATTTTACCTACGTTTGATTTCGGTAACTCATCCAAGAATTCAACATAACGCGGACGTTTGTAACCCGTTAAGTTCTCTTTCGCAAAGGCCAAGACTTCTTCTGTCGTTAAAGATGGATCTTTCTTCACCACAAACAGTTTTGGTACTTCACCTGATTTTTCATCAGGTACACCAATGGCAGCCACTTCCAATACTTTAGGGTGCTTTGAAACCACTTCTTCGATTTCTGAAGGGTAAACGTTAAAGCCTGACACCAAAATCATGTCTTTTTTACGGTCTACAATTTTCACATAGCCGCGAGCGTCCATGACACCAATGTCACCCGTACGGAAGAAACCATCTTCAGTCATCACTTTAGCTGTTTCATCTGCACGGTTCCAATAGCCACGCATTACTTGTGGGCCACGGATTGAAATCTCACCTTGTTCACCCAATGCAACTTCCTTACCGTCATCATCCAAAATTGCAACTTCAGTTAATGGCAATGGAATACCAATCGTGCCGCTGAATTCTTCAGACGCTGGTGGATTTGCCGTTGCCACAGGTGAAGTTTCGGATAGGCCATAACCTTCAATGATGTTGGTTCCAGTAATTCGCTTCCACGCTTCTGCTGTAGAAGGAAGCACAGCCATACCACCACCCATCGCCATTTTCAATTTGCTGTGGTCGAGTTGCTTAAACTCTTCATTGTTCACTAAAGCATTGAATAGCGTATTCACTGCTGGGAAGAATGACGGTTGATATTTACGTAATTCTTTCATCACCGCAGGTAAGTCACGCGGGTTTGGAATCAAAACGTTGGCTTGGCCTTTGTACATACCGTACATCGCACAGACCATGAACGCAAAAATATGATATAGCGGTAATGCACAGAAAATGCGGTCATCAGGTTGACCATCTTGTGCACCAAATTTACTTTGGAAAATACCGTCACACTGCAACATGTTCGCCACAAGGTTGCGATGCGTCAGTTCTGCACCTTTTGATACCCCTGTAGTGCCGCCAGTGTACTGAAGCACTGCTGTGTCACTTAACGTTAAGTTCGGGCGCTTATAGTTACTCGCACTAACTTTCGACATTGCCGCATTAAAGCGAATATGGCCAGGAATATTCCATGCTGGAATTTGCTTACGCACTGAACGTAATACAAAGTTCACCAGTGTGCCTTTTAATGCACCCAACATGTCACCTACAGAGGCAATCACTACATGTTTAACTGGCGTTTTACCATTAATCGCTTGGTAAACAGAGGCAAAGTTTTCAATGATCACCAAAACTTCTGAGCCCGAGTCATTTAACTGATGTTCAAGTTCACGCGCGGTATACAGTGGATTGACGTTAACCAATACTAAACCTGCACGGAATACACCCAAAGCAACAATAGGATACTGAAGAACGTTCGGCATCATTACAGCGACACGTGAGCCTTTTGCTAGACCCAAACTTTGTAAATACGTTGCAAATTTACGGCTTGCTTCTTCTAACTCATTAAAAGTGAGCACTTTATCCATAAAGATAAAAGCATCACGAGAGCCAAATTTTTGGAAATTTCGTTCAAAAACATCTACTAATGACGTGTTTTCTGGTGGCAATTCTACAGTCTCTGGAATCCCCGTTTTTTGGTATTCTGCGAACCAAATTTTTTCCATATCGCCCGATTCTCCTATCAGTAATCCTTAAATTTCAACTATTGTTCTCAATATTAAGCGCTCTTTATTTAACTTCTGTTGCTTAATACTGCATCCATTTCCCGCATACATACCATATATAACGTATTTTGATCGATGGATGCTAGTTTTATCTCTGAACTAACAGTTTATTTGCTTTTTGATAACCACGTGGTAATAACTGCCCTTTTGATGCTCTTTTGCCTATGTATTTTTGCAAGTCATCACCCTTCAATTTTAATTGCTGCTGTCCTGCAACGACTTGCAGTATTTCATCTAGCGTTAATCTTGTCATGAATACAATTTGATCTTTCTCTTCAAGTTGTATCAATTTATTACCTTTACCTTTATTCAAAACAGGCAACTCTGACAACTCTAAAATCAACAAACGACCCGTTGAGGTCAATAACGCCAAATGGGTGGCCTGATCAACACTGGTTAACGGCATAACTGTGGCTTTTTCAGGTAAAGTCAGGAAGGCTTTACCTGCTTTTGCATTTGTATCTAACTGTTTTGCCTGTGTTTTAAAACCATATCCTTTACTGCTCAGCGCCACGACTTCGGTTTCATCATCAGCAATAAAGACTTGTTTAAAACCGATACCACTGGCTGGGGACAATTTTGAACTCAACGGTTCTCCCAGACCACGTGCGGACGGTAGGCTATTAATGGCTAGTGCATAACTACGCCCTGACTCATCCAGCACATACACGCGCTGATTAGATTTGCCTTGCGCATGACTGAGGTATTGATCGCCTGCACGGAAGTTCAAGTTTTCAGCATCAACTTCATGACCTTTGGCTGAACGAATCCACCCCGCTTCAGACAAGACCACGGTCACAGGATCAGCAGGCATGAAATCTTGCTCACTCATCGCCGTCGCTTCTGCACGATGCACGATTGGTGAACGACGGTCATCGCCGTATTTTTTCGCATCATCTTTGAGTTCATTGATGATCAAAGCTTTTAAAGACTCTGGATTAGCCAACTGTTCACGAATCAGTGCAGCTTTGGCCTCTAACTCTTCTTGCTCACGGCGCATTTCCATTTCTTCAAGTCGGGCCAAATGACGCAACTTGAGTTCTAAAATGGCTTCGGCCTGAATATCATCAATATTAAAATGTGACATCAACTCCGCTTTGGGCTGTTCTTCTTCACGAATAATACGAATCACTTCATCAATATTTAAATAGGCAATAATCAAACCGCCCAAAATATGTAAACGTTTTTCAATTTTATTCAGGTGATATTGCAACCGACGGGTAACGGTTTCCTTTCGAATTTCAATCCACTCCAGCAAAATACGACGAATCGATTTCACTTGTGGACGACCATCCGCGCCAATCATGTTCATATTGACCCGATAACTCGACTCAAGGTCAGTGGTGGCAAAAAGATGACTCATTACCGCTTCAGCATCAATCCGATTTGAGCGCAGTACGATTACCAAACGGGTTGGGTTTTGATGATCCGATTCATCTCGTACATCGCTCACCAAAGGCAGTTTTTTCGCCTGCATTTGATCTGCAATTTGCGAAATAACTTTCGAGCCTGACACTTGATAAGGCAAGTCCGTGATCACAATTTCATTTTTTTCGATGCGATACACCGAACGCATACGATAACTACCACGCCCTGTACTTTGAATTTTTAACAGCTCTTCAGGTGGCGTAATAATTTCTGCTTTGGTCGGCAAATCGGGTGCAGGAATATATTCTGCAACTTTTTCATCGCTTAAATTTGGATTGCGAATTAAGGCAATGGTGCCTTTCACGACTTCACGCAGGTTGTGTGGTGGAATGTCCGTAGCCATACCAACCGCAATGCCCGTAGTGCCATTTAACAAAATATTCGGAATACGTGCAGGTAAAGTCACAGGCTCTTTCATCGAACCATCAAAGTTATCCTGCCAGTCACAAGTCCCCTGTCCCAGTTCAGACAAAAGCACTTCACTATATTGAGATAATTTGGCTTCGGTATAACGCATCGCAGCGAATGATTTCGGATCATCGGGAGAACCCCAGTTACCCTGACCTTCAATAAACGGATAACGATAACTAAAAGGCTGCGCCATCAGCACCATCGCTTCATAGCAGGCCGAATCACCATGCGGGTGATACTTACCGAGCACATCGCCGACGGTACGCGCAGATTTTTTGGGTTTACCGCTGTGTTTCAGCCCCAATTCGCTCATGGCATACACAATACGGCGTTGTACAGGTTTTAAACCATCGCTGATATGCGGTAAGGCACGATCCATGATCACGTACATGGCGTAATTGAGATATGCTTGTTCAGTAAATTCTGCTACGGAACGGTTTTCTGTCGCTTGATGCGCAAGGTTCGTCATAACAACCTGTCATCCTAATTAATCGTTTTTTGTTTAAGTTCTTATGCTATGTCGCAGGCTCTGCCTATACAAGTGAAAGCGTACACCACTACGACAAATTGCGTCTTTAGATGTTCCTAGTGTCGTAAAATTATCCATTTTTTTTAAAATGAGCAACTAATTATTTTGAAGTTCAGTTCCTGTGTTCATCTCTGCTCGTCAATGAAAACAATGAAGCAACTTCTGCCCACTCAACTTGACCCATACGATCGACAAAAAATCGGGGCATCCTCGCCCAAAATACGACACAACCAATTGGATAAATTGCATCAATCAAGTCGCAGCTATTTAAATAGCCTCATCATGCACGGGGCTAACTTTTATCAAAATGCAGCTTTGAGAGGCTACGTTTTGGCCGAGCAGATTGAATTTTTTATTGCTGAGTTGGATCTTGTTATCCGCTATTTTCAGATCCATCATCTAAATTTTATGTTGAAGTGTATTGAAGACTGAGAGTCTCAGCACATTTGACTCTCAATCTTCAGCACGGACTAAATTACAGTCCAATTTCTTCCAATGTTTTGCCTTTGGTCTCTTCACCCAAAATCAAAATTACCGCTACAACCGCAAGCAATACCGCGGTAAACATCATGAAAATCGCACTAAATCCATTGCTCTGTACCATCATATGCGTCACCACCATCGGTGCGACAATGCCGCCCATACGACCAATGGCCGATGCCCAGCCCGAACCAAAAGCCCGGATATTGGTTGGATATTGCTCTGGGGTATAGGTATACAACACGCCCCATGCACCGAGGTTAAAGAATGACATCAAACAACCCCAGAACATGATCATGCTCACAGTATCAGCTTGACCAAAGAAATACGCGGAAACTGCACACATGCCAATAAAACCAGCCAAGGTTGCTTTACGTCCCAGCTTTTCGACCAGCCATGCTGCGGCCACATAGCCTGGCAGCTGTGCCAAAATCATCACCAAGACATACTCAAAAGACTGAACAATGCTATACCCCTGCTTCACCAGCAAACTCGGTAACCATGTAAAAATGCCATAATACGAGTAGACAATACCAAACCAAATCAACCATAACATCAAGGTTCTACGCGCAAATGCCCCCGACCAGAGCTGGGTAAAAGACACGGTCTTTTTCTCTGCCACCGGTTTAACAACGATATGCTCGATCACTTCCACACCGCATTGACGTTCAATCTGCTGCACCAAAGCATGCGCTTCCACAATACGACCTCGGTTAATGAGATAAGGAATTGACTCAGGCACTTTGAACCAAATCACAATGGCGTACAGTGCAGGAATTCCACCGATTAAGAAGGCCATATGCCAGTCAAATTTTGGAATCACAAAATACGCCACCAATGCAGCGCAAAGCCAACCTAAGCCCCAAAAACTTTCTAGCAGCACGATAAAACGTCCACGCACCTGCGCAGGAATGTATTCACTAACCAAGGTCACCGCTACTGGCAACTGTCCACCTAAGCCTAAACCCACAATAAAACGAAACACCAATAACCACGTTAAGTTCGGGGCAAAGGCACAGGCTGCCGTCGCTAAACTGTAAATCACTAGGGTCGCGGCAAAAACTGTTTTACGTCCGATGCGGTCGGCCAAGCCCCCTGAACACACTGCACCAATCGCCATTCCGACAAAGCCAATGGAGACCACCCAACCTTTTTCGGTTGGGCTCATGTGCCAGTCTTCGGCCATTTTTGCCAAAATAAAAGAAATCAGCCCCGTGTCCATGGCATCGAACATCCAGCCCAAGCCAATGACCCACAACAAGGTGTAGTGAAATTTACCGATCGGTAAGCGTTGTATGCGAGAAACTAAATCCATAGCTCGGCCTCTAAAGCGGGAAAAGATAGCAGGCTGCTTTCTCAACAGGCTTTATCATTATGTGCTTTTTTTATACAAATAAGGCAGTCAAATCACTGCTATTTTAGCTGGCATCTTTCGAGGAAGCAGATTGCTCATCATCGTCTTGATAAATGAATTTTGGCATTTCTAAGCCAAAGTAAATCGCGATTAGACGTAAGCTAAAACCAAAGATCAAAGTCGAAATCACGGTCAGCTCAAGTGATAAACTGAGCTGAATGCAGCCCCAATAGAAAATCACCGCGACAAAAGAAATACTGGCATACAGTTCACGGCGGAAGACCAAAGGGACGTCATTACACAAAATATCACGTAAGATACCGCCTGATACCCCTGTCAGAACTCCTGCGACCGCAGACACCACAAAACCATGTCCCATTTCTAAGGCAATTTGACAGCCGATGATGGTAAAACCGATCAGGCCCAGAGCATCGAGCACCAAGAAAATGTTGCGTAAATGACGCATCCACTTAGCAATCAAAATCGTCATAAAAGCGGCAAAACAGGTCAGCATCAAATATTCAGGATGCTTGACCCAAGTCAGCGGATAATGTCCCAATAACACATCGCGGACAGAACCGCCGCCTAGCGCTGTGACACAAGCAATAATCACCACACCAAACCAATCCATACTACGCCGACCCGCCGACAGTGCACCTGTCATTGCCTCTGCTGTGATCGCTATAATATAAATAATAGTGAGTAACATCGCCTGGATTCCATATAGGCTAATTGATGCGCGCTATTCTAAGCCAAATTTGCTTAAAATTATAAAAATTGTGCACAACATTGTTTAAATTTTTTCCCTGAACCGCAGATGCACGCTTGTTTCATGGTGATTTGCATTTCAGTGGTTGGGTCTAAAAAATACCACGCCTCGGCATGTTTCACAAAATGTGAAATTTCATGATGTATCTGTGGCGATGTGCCATCATGATAATAGGCCTTGAACTCGACCATGGCATGGTTTTTATCGAGTTTTTCATTGGCCTGCACGACGTCTAACTTCAACCATTGGTTGCTTCGACTCCACTTTGCAATTGCTGCAACATCTAGAGCCTGTTGCTGCACCAACGCTGTGGTTTTCACAATGTAATCAATTTGCTGTTTGGCAAAAGCACTATAACGTGAGCGCATAAGTTGAGCAGCACTCTGCGCACGGCTTTGTCCCAAGTGCAAAGGCTGACAGCACTGCTTATATTCACCCTGTCCACATGGACACTCAACATTACTCATGATTTTTCCATAAAAAATAGCTCGACATTGCGAGCTATTTTAACCTGTTCAAACCAGATTAAGGTTTGTTTTAAGATGATTCCTTGTGCAGATCTGACTTGGGAATCACATGCACCTTTTCAATTTTGTGCCCATCCATCGTCACCACCTCAAAAATACAACCATCTGCTTCAAGGCTAGAGCCATTTTCGGGTAAACGACCTAAATGAAAGAGGATATAGCCTGACAAGGTTGAGTACTGATCAGACTCGTCGACCAAATCACGATCCAACAATAACGACACATGGCGAATATCAGTGGAACCATCGAGCATCAAACTGCCATCTTCCAAACTTTCAGCCACATTGTCTTCAGCATCTTCATCGGGGAACTCCCCTGCAATCGCTTCCAATACGTCAATCGGCGTGGCAATCCCTTCAATCGAGCCATATTCATTCAAGACCAAAGCCATTTGTAACGGCGCTTGACGCAATTGTTCCATCACCATCAGGACTTGCGCATTTTCATGCACAATCACAGGTTCACGTAAATGTTTATCAAAATCAAGAACACCGGTTTCGATATATTCATTCAAAACTTTATGGGTCAGCACCACACCTGCGATGTTGTCTAACTCGCCCCGTGCCACAATTAAACGCGAATGCGTAATGCTGAGTAGTTGTGATTTGATTGAAGCTTCTTCATCCTCTAAATCAATCCACTCCAACTCTGGACGTGGGGTCATCACGGACTTCACTGGACGTTCAGACAAACCCAGCACCCCTTGCACCAAGACACTATGATAGACCCCATTTTCAGGATCAAATACTTCATCCGCATAAGCGCGAGTTGCCAATACATCTTCAGGCTCAGAGGCATGATCACTACTTTTACCGCCCAACATTCGCAGCACCGCAGATGCAGTTTTATAGCGAAGGTCTGTGGTGGTGACCATTTTTTCTTGATTACGGCGCATGGTTTGGTTGATGAATTCAACAATTACCGAGAAACCAATCGCGGCATATAAGTAGCCTTTTGGAATATGGAAACCAAAGCCTTCTACAATCAATGAGAAACCGATCATCATCAAGAAGCCGAGACACAAAATCACCACGGTCGGATGTTTGTTGACGAATTCCATTAAGGCTTTCGATGCCCACAGCATAATGCCGACGGCAATAACCACCGCAATCATCATCACAGACAGGTGTTTAACCATACCGACTGCGGTAATCACCGAGTCTAAGGAAAACACAGCATCCAAAACCACAATCTGAACGATCACCATCCAAAACACAGCATTGGCTGGACTTTCTTCTTTCTGAACCACTTTGGCGTCAATACGTTCATGCAGTTCCATGGTGCCTTTAAACAGTAAGAACACCCCACCAAACAGAAGAATCAAATCCCGTCCTGAGAAAGGATGATCGAAGATATGGAACAGCGGCTCGGTCAGTGTCACCACCCAAGCAATTGAGGCCAACAGCACCAAACGCATTAAGAGTGCAAGGATCAAACCAACAACACGGGCCGTATTACGTTGTTCTGGTGGAAGTTTCTCCGCCAAAATCGCAATAAAAACCAAGTTATCAATCCCGAGCACAATTTCCAGCACCACTAAGGTGAGTAACCCCACCCACGCAGAAGGATCAGACATCCATTCAAATATCATGTGATCTGCTCCTGTCGAGGGGAAATATACGGTGCATAACGCAACTTAAGCGGATGAAAAGGAAGATTCAGCACCAATGGCTGTAATTTTTTTTCGGAAAACTGAAGATGTCTTGAGCGACAACTACCACTACCCATGTTCGTTCTTGTGTTGTAAAACAGGAAATAAGTATAGGCAAGATCTACATGAAATTCATCTTTTTTTCAAAAGCGCACTGTTTTAAAAGATTTAACAAATTATTACCCGATTGTTAGATTAAATACAGCTTGCCGTCACATTTCTTGCTTAAACTAAGAAAGAAAAAGTAGATAAAGCAAAAGGTAAAAACATACGCCATGAATAGTGAATTAAAAATATCCTCTCTCAACACTGAAGTAAATGTTCAAACCACTCAGCCTCTGATCGCACTTTACTGCGGTTCTCGTTCAGGTAATAAACCGATTTATCAAGAAAAAGCGATTGCACTGGCACAAGGTTTAGCTAAACAGGGTTTTGGTCTGGTTTATGGGGGGGCCAGTATTGGCCTCATGGGACAAGTGGCCGATGCCATGATTAGCCACGGCGGTGAAGCAGTCGGCGTCATTCCAGAATTTATGCTGGATTATGAAATTGCGCATCACCAACTGACCGAATTACATGTTGTACAAACCATGCATGAGCGCAAAGCCTTAATGGCCGAGCGTGCAAGCGCCTTTGTCGCACTACCCGGCGGTTTAGGCACTTTTGAAGAAATTTTAGAAGTGGCAACCTGGGGACAACTGAACCAACATCAAAAACCGATGATGATTTATAACGTCAATGGTTTCTATGACGCACTGATTGCCCAGTTGGATCATGCAGTAGAAGAAGGTTTTCTACCGCCACAGCACCGCGCAAAACTGATTGTGTGCAACCATGCTGAACAGATTTATTCAGCCATTGCCAACCTCGGCAGTCCAGCGCACTTTGCCATTTAAACCCTGTTCTTAATGCCATAAAAAAGCGAGCCTAGAGCTCGCTTTTTTAACATATACGGTTATTGCCCATAATGAGTAACAAAGTTATAGAACCACGGCAGTGTGGTCGCCAAAATCACGGACATGGCTAAGCCAAACATCAATTTCATCGCATCTTTACTGACGTTACGCGAAGTGCGATGTTTGTTCACTTCATCAAAAATCATCGACATTGCAAACTCACGACCTGCAAGTAAACCTAAGAATACCCATGTGGTACTCATTGGAATATTACTCCACTCTTTGAAGACCAACAAAATGAGGGCATACATAAAGTCAATAATGGTTGCTGCACGAATATCAGTAACACCTGTTTTGGTATCAACAATCTTCTGAATCGCACCACCACGTTGGTACAAAATCACCGCCAACAACACCACAAAGACCGTGATGGCAAACAGTAAAAATGAAAACGGCACTTGACGGGGTACATAGACAAATATATTGGCCAAATCTTGAATTAGCCACTGACTCCACAGAAAAGCCGTAGAGACCCACTGTAGCCCAATCCAAATATGCGACGGTTCTTGATTACGGGTTTTCGCAAAATACTTCGCGACTTGGCGCATCACAAAACGATAGACAATAATCGCAACCACAAAGGCCACCGCATAGCCCATCATCGATTTCACCATCATCGAGCCTAAACTTGCAGGCGAGAAAATGGTTAAAACCAAGAAAGTGGTACTGACGGGAATTCCGTATTTGGTTAAAAATAACAGTAAAATCGGTGGCACAATATAAAGCCACGTGACCCCACCCTCAGGAAAAGGGATCGTTTCTAAACGGCCATATGATGCATCTCCCACACCGGATGCATACCAACCATAAATCAACACCACAACCAAAATGCTGCTGATAAAGAGCCAAAGCACCCACCATGGACGGTGTGCATTGGATGAAATAAACGTACCTAATGTCTGTGGCACATCATTTCCGACGATAGAATAAGCGGCTAAACAAAAGCCTATCACCATCAAAATTTCGATTGTCATAAAACCAACCTTTTGAATAATTTATTCCAAGACAGTGCCCTTGGACGTTTGCCAAAGATTATGACTGTTTTATTTCATTTTCATGACATCCCTGTCATATATTTTTTGTAGCGCCATAAAAAAAGAGCACCGCAGTGCTCTTTTTTCAAATTCAAAACTCAGTTTTTTAATTGAGTTTGACTTTATAAACCGCTGTACTACCACTGACTTCATTTCCCACCACCAACAGCGGGTGACCATTTGGTGAATTCTTCGCCGCGATGAAAATCAAACCTTCTGGGCCTAAGTCACCTTGCTTCGTGACTTCTGTTTCATTAGTGTTGCGATGGTTCAGATACTGAACAAATTTAGCCTGATTCGGGTTGCTAATATCGTACACCATGATGCCACTGGCACGCTCAAGTCCAATAAAGGCAAAGGTCTTTTCACCAATTTTACCCAAAGTCACGCCTTCAGGTTCAGGACCTTTATTGTCACTACGGTCATCAAATTTAAATGCTTCATGATTGCTATTAAATTGCTCTGGGAACAGCTCCGCAATTTTTTGCTCAAACTCACTCCCCGAGTCCCATACAATCTGTTTGGTTTCAGGGTCGACAATACTCACCGAACGGCCACCATAGGCATATAATTTGTCATAAGTCAGACGACCATTTTCATCCAACTTTGGCAGACCAGTCAGTAGATCTTTTTGATAACCTTGCGTCCAACTAATGGTCAAACGTCCAATTTGTGAATCTTTAATTAAATTATCCGCGCAGACTTCTGTTGCGTCAGTCGTTTGACAAGGTTTAAACACCTCTGGGTTTAATTTTGCCCCTTTCACGCCCGGTGCAAGCTGACGTAAATGCGCGGCATAATCACCTTTGGCGTCAAAACCTGCTTTTTTAAACAAATGTTTGATGCGTATCTCTTCAGCATAACCAGCATTTAAGTCCCCGCCTTCAAAGTATTTGGCTTCATCCCTTAGCCATTCACGGGCATCCCCCTCATTGGCCGTGACCAAATAGGTTTTGCCGTTGGCTTGATATTGTGCAATGGCATCGGGCATATACATGCCATATAGACCCGGCCAAGAGCTGATATTAATCATGCCGGCATCTTTTGCACATTCTGTAATACTACGCCCCAAAGAGTCTTGACCAATAGCACAGTCACGGTCACTTCCATCCAAGGCATTTTCAGGCAAACTATGGTCCTTGTAGCCCATCGGGAAAAGATCAACAAATTGATTTTTTGCTAGGTCTAAAACCCCAATGGCATTATTTTCCTGCAAACTAACCCATGCTTTTTTACCATCAGCACTGACTGCGATATACTCAGGCTCTAGGTCTTGTGCAACTGTGGTCGTTTGAATACCTACGGCAGCTACATTTGGGTATTGACTGATGTCTGGGCCAAAAATACGAATGCCTGCATCTAATAAGTCTTGTTTACGGTCATTCCATGTGTGGAAGCCCGCAATAGTTGCTGTTGGTTTTTGAATATCTGAAATATCAATAATGCTGACGGAACCTTCGGGATCGACTTGATACCCTTCATTCGGTTCCGCTTCATTCGCTACCAGTACTTTTCGACCATCAGGCGTGAAGGTCAACATATCTGGCAAAGCTCCCACGTTGACTTGACTGATAAAAGAGAGATCCTGTGCTTTAAAGAAAGCCACAATACCGGTTTGGGTTTTATCCTCAGCCTGAACCGCCAGTGCCACGATGCCATTATGTACCGCGACGCTATTCACTTCGGAATTGGCTAAATAAGTTTTGGCATCCAAAGATTGGATATATGTCGGTTGCGCTGGTTGGGAGAAATCTAAAACATCGACCATACCTTTTTGTGCATTCACCACGAACAGACGCTTACTCGCAGCATCATAGGCGGGGATTTCAGCTGCACTCTGTCCAAATATCCCCGACTCATAACTTGCAAGATGAACCAGTTCAATACTATTCGGCGTGGCTTCCTCTAGCACAGGCGGTGATGTGATGGTTTGCGCATCATCACTGTCATTACACCCCGCTAAGCCCAACCCCATGCATGTTAAAAAGACAACACTATATGTTTTATTCATCATGATCTAAATATCGGTTCAAATTTGACCAATGTATGACGTACGCGTTGCAAACACATGACGTAGAGATGTCAATTTGATGGCATGTGATAAATGCACATTCGCAACAACAGTCCAACTTAAATTAAGCTAAACTGTTTAAAAATTTCACTTTGTTGTATCTATGAACCAAACGCCGACCCATCAAGCACTCGCTTCTGAGTACCGTCTTTTGGTACTTCTGGTTTCGATTGGCTTTTTTATGCAAGGCTTAGATACCACCATTGTGAATACCGCTCTACCGGCTATGGCAGCCAGTCTGAATGAAGACCCGCTGCAAATGCATAGCGTGGTAGTGGCCTATGTGCTTGCCGTTGCTGCCTGTATCCCCTTGAGTGGCTGGCTCGCCGACCGTTTTGGAGTGCGCAATACCTATTTCAGTGCCATCATCATTTTTACCCTTGCCTCACTGGGCTGTGGCTTTTCTGAAAGCTTGAATGAGTTATTGTTCTATCGCGTATTGCAAGGCATCGGTGGTGCATTATTGCTCCCTGTTGGCCGTTTAGCTATGCTCAAGGTCATTCCGCGGACGCAGTTCTTATCGGCCATGAGTTTAATGAGCCTTGCGGGACTAATCGGCCCTCTAATTGGTCCAACACTCGGGGGCTGGTTGGTCGAAGTCAGTACATGGCATTGGATTTTCCTGATTAACCTCCCCATGGGGCTGTTAGGGGTCCTGATTAGCTTTAAAGCCATGCCGAATGTCACCGAGCAGAATGTGCCGCGTTTTGACTTTTGGGGTTTTATCCTGTTGGTGATCACCATGGCAGGACTATCTTTAGGGATTGAAAATTTTGCCAGTCCGCACCTGACTTTATGGTGGAGTATGGGGCTGATTGTGCTGAGCTTAGTAACTGCGCTTTGGTATGCCTATCATGCACATACGCATCAAAATGCGCTATTTCGCAGTAAACTGTTTCGTAACCGCATTTATGCCGTGGGTATTTTAGGTAACTTCTTTGCTCGCCTCGGTGGCAATGCCATGCCTTTTTTGATGCCACTCATGTTACAAGTGGCTTTCGGTTTTGAACCCTTTGTGACAGGGCTATTGATGATTCCGACCGTGCTGGGTTCACTGGCCTCCAAACCCATCATTCGTCACTTGATTCAGCGCTTTGGTTATCGCCACGTACTTTTGGTTAACACCTTGTTGGTCGGTGCATGTATCGCCAGTTTTGCTCTCAATACCGCAGACACCCCAACCTGGCTGCGCGCGCTGCATTTCTTTGTTTTTGGTATGCTGAATTCCCTACAATTTGTGTCTATGAATACCCTCACGCTGAAAGATTTACCGCAACAAGATGCCAGTAGTGGCAACAGTTTCTTGTCGATGATCATGATGGTGTCGATGAGTATTGGTGTGGCTCTGGCAGGTACTTTGGTTAATGTCTTTACGGCATATTTGGGTACAGATCACATCGTCATGGCATTCCATAACACCTTAATTGTTTTGGGCTGTATTAACCTGATTACCGCAGCCATTTTCTGGCACATCCCTAAAGATACCGTGGATGAATAACAGATACAAAGTCTGCCATTCACTGACCATAATCATCATGGTCAGTTCCACAAATTCGAGCTATGATGATGAGCTAAAAACCAATACCTGCAAAAGCATGTCCGCAAGAAAAAAAGTTTCCACGCCGTCAAAAACCTCATATCCCTATTACATACTTGCCTGTGTAGTGATGCTATGTGTCGGACTGGGGATCACCTATTTTTTCTTGCAGAACAATATCGCATCTGCCCAAGAGTATCCGATAAAAGGCTTTGATGTGTCTCATCATCAGGGCGACATCCAATGGCAATCCATTTCTCCCCAAGAGTTTAAATTCGTTTATTTAAAAGCCACCGAAGGGGGAGATTTCAAAGACCGTAAATTTCAGGACAATTGGCTCAAAGCTCGTGAACAAGGCTTTTTGGTCGGGGCTTATCATTTTTATCGCTTATGCCGTGATGGCCAGATTCAGGCGCAGAACTTTATCGAAACTGTACCGAAGAAAACCGATAGTTTACCGCCTGTGATTGATTTGGAATATGACAGCACCTGTATCAACACCTACACCAGAGAACAGCTACTCAAAGAAATTCAGGTCATGCACGACCAACTGTATCAACACTATGGTTTGCAACCCATTTTTTATACCTCTAAAGCATTTTATAATATTGTTTTGGTCGATGAATTTAAAAAAACTCCCCTTTGGATTCGTGAATATCAGGGCCAGCCTGAGCTCAAAGGCAATCCGAAATGGACCTTTTGGCAACACACCAGCCAAGGTCAAATTAAAGGCATACCAACCTTGGTGGATCTCAATGTATTTCAAGGCTCAGAGCAAGATTGGATCAGCTTTTTAGAGCGCCAAGGGCTTTATCAACTGCCACAAAACTTACCAATCAAGTAAGCAGTTCCAAGCTCAGCATTGAAATTCAAATACTAAAATACCAAGTCAAACTATGTCGCTTATGCCGCATGTAGAACTACGCAATCGATCTGAATAGTGCAATACTGGCTTAGGTTTCAATATTAAAATTCAGCATGCGAAAAATCATTCACATCGACATGGATGCCTTCTATGCCTCTGTGGAGTTACTTGATCGTCCCGACTTAAAGCATTTACCTGTGGTGATTTCTTCACACCATCCCCGTGCTGTCATTGCAGCCGCATCCTACCCTGCACGTCGCTACGGACTCCGCTCTGCCATGTCGATGACTCAAGCCAAAAAACGCTGCCCTCAAGTGGTGGTGATTGAACCTAATTTCTCTAAATATCGTGCGGTCTCAGAGCAAATTCATGCAATTTTTCAGCGTTATACCACACTCATTGAACCGCTTTCCTTAGATGAAGCTTATTTAGATGTGACGGAAAATTTACAACAACTGGCCAGCGCCACAGAAGTTGCTGAACGCATCCGTGCTGATATTTTTCAGAGCACAGGACTGACCGCCTCTGCGGGTGTTGCACCGAATAAGTTTCTAGCCAAAGTTGCGTCGGACTGGAATAAACCCAATGGTATCTGCGTGATTAAACCCTCACAAGTTCAACAGTTTATTCAGCACTTGCCGCTTAAAAAAATTCCTGGGGTGGGTAAGGTCATGCAAGAAAAATTATATGCGCTCAAACTTGAAACTTTAGGTGATTTACAGCATGTGGATGAAAATATCCTGATTCATCATTTTGGCAAGTATGGCAAACAGCTCTATCTCTATGCACAAGGGATTGATGAGCGTCCTGTACAAGCGGAACGAGAACGTCAGCAAATTTCAAAAGAAACCACTTTTGATGATGACTTAACCCTTGAACAATGTCTCCCATTTTGGCCCAAGTTGATTGCACAAGTCTGGCAAAGCTTAGAGAAAAAGCAACTGTATGCCCGCGGTGTCACCGTCAAACTGAAACTGAAAAACTTTCAAACCCTACAGCACAGTAAAAGCTTCAAAATGCCATTAAAGCATCAAACTGAACTGCAAATGACCTTAGACATCTTACTCAAAGAAATGCAAATCACACCAGATCAACAATTTCGTCTGATCGGTGTTGGGGTGTATGCACTTTCGACTCAAGAGCCTTTACCCCAGCTCTCTTTATGGTCTGACTGATTGCTCAATGAGTCACTTTTTAACCAAAAGAACAAAAATAATGCAATTTAGCATTCACAAACTGTGTTTTTAGAGTAATCTAATGACGCGCTGCATTTATCCATGTAACCGCTGAGATGCTAAAACTTACCTTTACTTTTAGCATACGTCCTGTGATTGGCGTGACGATCAAATCCGAAGATTACAGGACATCTCTGATATTTATCATGGTATTTCCCCTCTATATTACAGAGCAGCGCTCTAGCATCAGAATAATCCAATATTTAAAAATATACTGTTATAAAGTCCGCATAAGATTGACCTATTAATCGCGTTCCTTCATCTTTTGTAATTCCCACGTCGAAATATTGAATTCATCCTCTGTTCACATGTACTTACAGCAAGAGATAGAATCCTTCACGCTGTAAAATTCTGCACCTGATTGAAAGCCAAGATCACAGCCATCTGTCATACATCAGTTTGTGGTAGGCTATTGAGCTACATTATTATGTTCTATTTTTATACTCATCACACAGGATGCATACATCATGACGGTTCAACGTTTGCATGTCTCAAATCGTTTTTCTGAAGTTGCGATTGCTGGCAACCTCGTTCATTTGGCAGGTCAACTGGCGTCTGACTTTGATCTCGATATTAAAGGTCAAACCCAACAAACATTCGACATGATTGACCAATTTTTAGCTGATGCAGGCACAGATAAAAGTCAGATTTTATCGGTGACGATTTATTTAAAAGACATTGAAAATGACTATGCAGCGTTCAATGAAGTTTGGGATGCTTGGGTTGCAGACATTGATGCCTTACCCCGTACCTGTGTTGAAGCTAAACTTTATGATCCACGAGTATTGGTAGAGTTAACCGTTGTTGCAGTGAAACCTGCATAAAAATACGCGTATCATAAAAACATGAGTTTTCATGTTTTTATGATACGCGCTGAGATTCAGTTAGCCGATCAGACGTAATTTTCGAGTTTGTGCTGCATTATAGTAATCATATTTTTTGGCTACACGCGTATCTTTAGTCAAACGCGACGAAGCATAGAGATCGCCATAAAAATCTTCACGTAACTGATGATAGTCAGGCACTTCTTCATAACGAATCACTTTATAACCAGCCATATCGAGGATCGCATCCTGAAACTGTGCCTTTTGTGGACGTTTCAGTGAAAGCGGATCTTCTAAAGCAACCACTGCCAAAACTTGTTGTGCACTATCCACAATGACAAAATCGGCCACCAAATTGCGGTATTTGTTTCGCGTACGCGAAAATTTTGTAGTTAGTAAGGCATCATAAGACACATGTGCCAGCACAGTATGATGCGGTAAAATTTCTTTCAAACGAGTGTAAGTCAGTTGCTCATGCATACTAAAAATAGCACGTTGTCTTAATGCACTATCTTGCTGCTTGGTCTTAGGGATCAACGCTTTACTCGCTAAAATCATGACCAGTATCAACAACACGCTACCAATTACCATATAAGTTGTCATATTTGTATCCTTTTCATCTTTATTATAATTTTCGGTATCACACCGATTTTTATCCGATCAGTATAACCTACTGACCATTTACCCAAACCACGCAATAAAAAAACTAAAGCTAAAATCAAACAAACGCTGATAAAACTAAACAATTTTTTGCAATGTCATTCGTTGTAACACGTTTTGTTTTAATCCGAATGAAATTTTGGCTCTTTCGCCTATCTACACTGTAATAGAGTGATTCATTCACGTGCAATATGATTCTTCGGATTGACCCAATTTTCCCGACGGATGGCAGAAAAGCCAATCTTTGAGCTATTTTTCTAACGCAATAAAAAGATTGATCCTAAAAAAGGATGCCGTAGCATCCTTTTTTATATTCAGTTGCGATTAAGCACGTGACTTAGACTTCGGTTTTGATTTTGAATGTCCAAATGGCTTCTTGGCATCACCTGTTTCACGCGGTGGTAAACCTGTATGTTGCGTTAAAATCTGACCGCGCTCAGGACGCTTTTTGGTATTCGATGGACGCGATTGATTTTTCGCTTGTTGGTTACGGCTATCACCATTACGTTTTTGCGAATCACCATCCACGGTTGAGTTTTTCTTCCGAGCAGACTGATACTGACCTTCTGTCCCTTGCGGTTGATAGGTTGGAATCAAATGCTGTTTCGAGTTACCAATCAAGTCTTGGCGGCCCATCTCTTTTAAAGCTTCACGTAATAATGGCCAGTTGTTTGGATCATGATAACGCAAGAAGGCTTTATGCAGACGACGACGCTTCTCACCTTTCACAATATCCACATCTTCAGTATATCGCGCCACTTTGGCTAATGGGTTTTTACCCGTGTGATACATGGTGGTCGCGGTTGCCATTGGCGATGGATAGAAAGTCTGTACCTGATCGGCACGGAAACCATTTTTCTTCAACCAAATCGCCAAATTCATCATGTCATATTCAGTCGTACCTGGATGTGCTGCGATAAAGTACGGAATTAAATACTGCTCTTTACCTGCCTCTTTACTGAAACGATCAAACATTTGCTTGAAACGATCATAGGTCCCGATGCCCGGTTTCATCATCTTAGACAATGGACCTTTTTCGGTATGTTCAGGCGCAATTTTTAAATAACCACCAACATGATGCTGAACCAATTCTTTGACATATTCAGGATTTAACACCGCTAAGTCATAACGCAGACCCGAACCAATCAGAATCTTTTTGATGCCTTTAAGGGCACGTGCTTTACGATATAACTGCGTTAAAGGTGCATGATCGGTATGTAAATTTTGACAAACACCCGGATAAACACATGATGGTTTACGACAGTTCTTTTCAATTTCAGGGTCTTTACAGTGCAAACGATACATGTTTGCTGTAGGCCCACCCAAGTCAGAAATGATGCCAGTAAAGCCTGGTGCAGTATCACGAATCTTTTCAACTTCACGTAAAATTGATTCTTCAGAGCGGTTTTGAATAATACGCCCTTCATGTTCTGTAATCGAGCAGAAGGTGCACCCCCCAAAACAGCCACGCATAATGTTGACCGAAAATTTGATCATGTCAAATGCAGGGAAACGCGCATCAGCATAGACAGGATGCGGTAGACGTGCATAAGGTAAATCAAACACATAGTCCATTTCTTCCGTCGTTAACGGAATCGGTGGAGCATTTAACCAAACATCACGCTCGCCATGCTTTTGTACCAAAGCACGTGCATTTCCCGGATTGGTTTCAAGGTGCAAAATACGGTTGGCATGTGCATATAAAACTGGATCATCTGCTACTGCTTCAAATGCAGGCAAACGAATCACAGCCAGTTCACGCGGCGGTAATTTATGTTTAATTGCCTTTGAAGACGGCTGTAATTGCACAATTTGTGTATCAGGATCAAGTTGATCCCCTTCACGAACAATTTGATTCGTCACAATTTCTTTTTGGAAATTTTGGTATTGGGTTAAAGAATTACCCTTATCTTTTTCAATTTCACAGCCATCTAAATCTTCAGTCATCACATAAGGATTGATAATCGGATCAACACGGCCAATGGTATCTACATCATTTGATGCAATTTCCACAAACTTGGCTTTAGATGGACGGTTTAACTTATTCACGATAAATGCCGTGCCACGCACATCGGTGATTTCGTGAATTTTTTCGCCTTTGGCTAAGCGATGCATCACTTCAGTAATTGAACGCTCACCATTACCATACATCAAAAGATCGGCTTTTGAGTCCATCAACACTGAACGACGAACTTTGTCTGACCAATAGTCATAATGTGCAATACGACGTAAAGATGCTTCAATTCCACCTAACAATACAGGTACATCTGGAAATGCTTCGCGTACACGTTGGCAATATACGGTTGCTGCACGGTCTGGACGTTTATTGGGTAAATTATCTGGTGAATAGGCATCATCAGAACGAATTTTACGATCAGCCGTATAACGGTTGATCATCGAATCCATATTCCCAGCGGTCACACCCCAAGCGATATTGGGCTTACCCAAAACTCGAAATGCTTCAACATTAGTCCAATCAGGTTGTGCAATAATCCCGACACGGAAGCCTTGTGCTTCTAAAGTACGGCCAATAATGCCCGAACAAAATGATGGATGATCGATATACGCATCACCACAGACCAAAATAAAGTCACAACTATCCCAACCGAGTTGGTCCATTTCCTCGCGCGACATCGGCAAAAATGGCGCAGGTTCAAAACATGACGCCCAATATTTGTCGTAATCAAACAACGCTTTAGGCGCGGTCTGCATAGTATAAGCAGTAGACATGGCTAGCAATTCTCGGCTGGCAGATGAAAGATCTCAAATAAAGATCAAAGATGAAAGCCGATCATTTTACCATGAATTACATTCAGCTTGCTTGGTTAAAAAAGCATCATATACAGCACGTTATCATTTATTTTTTTATGCAAACGTAATTTCGAAGTTTTTATTTAAAAAGAAAAAATTCGACAGTGAAGAGACAAAAGCTGGCCCTTCATTACTTAAAGAATAAAGACTAAGGTCCAATCACTTGGGACAGCAAGCAATACATCGAGACCCAACAGATTCCGCTAAATTATCCAGCAAAGAATGAAAAAAGTAACATCAACTATAGCTATGCCGATCTCTCAGAATATCCCTCACTTTATATAGTTTTTATTTAAGATCTCATCCATTTCCCTATAAGATTCTGATATTTAGATTAATGAAAGATGCTGCTAAAAATAAACACCATCTTTCATGATGTAAAAACTCAAATCAGTTCAGTTCTTTCATACCAACTTTATTCTTTTTGAGCGGTCGATAAGTCCATAATCAACTTTGTCGCTAAATATAAACGCGGCACAATACTTTCGACCAGAATATATTCAGCATTATTCGAATGTGCACCATCACCAGATAAGCCCATGCCTTCTAAAATCGCTGCTTTCGAATTTAAGCCAGCAAATGCGGCATCTGTACCACCACCTGTTGCTTCAGCTAAGACCTTCATTGGTAAGTTAAAATCAGTTTTGTAAATAAGCTGTGCTTGTTCAGCCAATTTTTTTGCCTGTGGGTTTGCCATTAAAGGTGGGCGACGTATTTCAAACTTTAACTTAACTTCACTATCAGCTAACTTTTTATGTTTAATCCTTTCCTGTAATACACGTTCCACTTGCTGAAAATCTTTAACTTGCAAGGCACGAACATCTGCTTGTGCAGTTGCAAGGTCTGGAATCACGTTACGCACTTTACCTGCACTCGCCACCGTCCAGTTTAATTTCAATCCTGTTTTAGGATTCGATAAATCTTGTAACTGTAAAATTTGATGTGATAATTCTGTCAGTGCATTTATGCCTGCTTCAGGCTTAACCCCTGCATGTGCAGATTTCCCGTGAACCTCTAAATATGCTGCACCAATCCCACTGGTGGCTAAACGTAAACTGCCATCTTTACCGCCACCCTCAAATGACAGAACCACATCTTGGTCTTGTGCAGTTTCAGTAATCAGTTTGCGTGAACCTGGCGAACTAATCTCCTCATCGGAGTTAAGTAAGACTGTAATCGTGCCATAGTCTTGATAATTCAGCTTTTTCAAAAGATCAAGCGTATGAATAATTGCAGCAACTCCCTGTTTATCATCTAAGATTCCAAGACCAAAAACTTTATCCCCTTCCATTTTAAAAGGTTGGTCTTTCAACATCCCTGTTAAATACACCGTATCCATATGAGCAATTAGCATAATTTTACTACTGCCTTTACCCTTTAAAACAGCTTTTACCATTGGACCAGTCTGTTGGGGCGTATCATCCATACGATATATATCTTTGGCTTCTACAATACTGACCTCAGCACCTGTCGTTTTTAATTGTTCGGCGACATATTTAGCGATCTTATTCACGCCGACAAAATCTTTACTCCCCGACTCAATATTGACTAAAGCCTCTAGAGTATTTAAATAATTCTTTTTTTCTGATTCAACCAGTTGTTTGACCTGATCATTAGATACAGCATGTACTTGCCCAAAAGCCAAACAGCTCAACAACGCACATGAAATTAAAGGAAGTTTTTTCAGTTGATATTGAATTTTATTAGGCATACTCATTATTCCATTTAAAGATATTGCTAACAAACTATGAACATTTGATCGACTATCCAATATTTTTAAAAAATCTAAAAATAAAAATGTTAGATAGATTAAATGTCATGATCGATAAATAAGTAAATCAGTATGTAGAAACCAATCCTAAATCTCAATTAGACGATTGATTCGTATATTATTTTAATCTTTTCAGCATAAAAAAATCCCCCTAACCGTTAA
>NZ_JAQSUV010000013.1:0-13864 GCF_028649355.1 Acinetobacter sp. Gutcm_16
CTGGCACGCTTTGTGGGCGGGGGATTTTAAATCCCCTGTGTCTACCGATTTCACCACTCGGGCTTTAACAAGATGGAGGCGGAGGTCGGAATCGAACCGGCGTCCACGGAGTTGCAGTCCGCTGCATGACCACTCTGCCACCCCGCCGCGTCTTGTTGATGCGTATATTAGCAAGCTCTGAAAAAAAAACAATAGTGCTTTCATTCGTATGCGCATAAAAACAGCATATAGCGAAAAATATTTAAAATTATCATGTATTATGTGCAAAATTGATTCATATCAACACTTGGAGATGTGCCGTGGCATTAGTTTTAGATGGTCGTGCATTGGCAAAACAAATTGAAGCTGACTTGTTAACTCGCGTTGAAGCGCTCAAAGCAAAATCAGGTCGTACCCCAATTCTTGCGACTATTTTGGTGGGTGACGATGGTGCATCTGCAACTTATGTACGTATGAAAGGAAATGCCTGCCGTCGTGTTGGTATGGACTCACTTAAAGTTGAACTGCCAAAAGAGACCACCACTGAACAATTGTTGGCAGAAATTGAAAAACTGAATGCAAATCCTGATGTTCACGGTATTTTGCTTCAACATCCAGTGCCTGAACAAATTGATGAGCGTGCATGTTTTGATGCAATTTCTCTTGCAAAAGATGTGGATGGCGTAACGTGTCTTGGTTTTGGTCGTATGGCCATGGGAGAAGCAGCATATGGCTCTGCGACGCCTGCCGGCATTATGACTATTTTGCAAGAAAACAATATTGAAATTGCTGGAAAGCATGCCGTTGTTGTAGGTCGTTCTGCAATTTTAGGTAAGCCAATGGCTGCGATGTTACTTCAAGCCAATGCAACCGTAACGATCTGTCACTCACGTACTCAAAACTTAGCTGACTTTGTAAAGCAAGCCGATATTATCGTGGGTGCGGTTGGTAAGGCAGAATTGATTCAAAAAGATTGGATCAAACAAGGTGCAGTGGTTGTTGATGCTGGTTTCCATCCACGTGATGGTGGTGGTGTAGGCGACATTCAATTGGCCGGTATTGAAGAGGTGGCTTCTGCGTACACACCTGTTCCAGGTGGTGTTGGCCCAATGACGATTACGACACTAATTCGTCAAACAGTTGAAGCGGCTGAGAAAGCTTTAGGTTAATTTTTATAAGACTCTAAAATCAGTTTTATGATGGTTTGGGAGTCGTGACATCGTCATTTGCTGTTGTTCGAGGCCGGACTAAATTTGATAAAAATGTTTCTGCGAAGCAGTAAATAAATGATGATTTCAGTCGAGTTCAGCAAATGGCAATGGTTTTCCTACTTTTGTCGAAACAAAAGTAGGTCGAACCGAAGGTTATGCATATCATGCGTCTTAATGTGTAAGACTCCGTTGTGCGTTTATTAAAAAATTCTACAAATATAAAATGTCCATGAGCTGTACTTTCCAATTCCCCAAAGCCCCAGATCATTTACTTCAAGCCTTGCATGAAGTGATTCCACAGTGTGAATTGCTTGCGCAACAGCTTCCTGAAACATCTATTTCGCTGTGGCTCATTCCTCCCGTATTTCCAACCGATAAACTGGATGATGAAATCATTCGTCGCATTTGGAATGAAACGCCATATTGGATCTTTTGTTGGGCTTCAGGCCTAGCCATGGCACAGTGGTTACTGGCAGAACCTCATCATGTCAAAGATAAGGTGGTGTTGGATTTTGGCGCAGGTTCAGGTGTGGTGGCGATTGCAGCCAAAATAGCGGGTGCAAAACGTGTGATTTGTTGCGATATTGATGCCGTTAGTCTCGATGCTTGCCATGCCAATGCGGAACTCAATAACGTAGAGCTAGAGTATTTGGATGATTTATATCAATCTGAACAGGTCGATGTTCTATTGGCTGCCGATGTTTTATATGATCAATGTAATCGTTTCTTTTTAGATGAGTTTTTAAAGTTTGCACCTGAGGTCTGGGTGGCAGATAGTCGTGTTAAAAATTTTAGTCATCCGCAATACATAAAGCTTGATGAGCGTAGTGCCACAACTTGGCCAGATCTAGATGAGTCACCAGAGTTTCGTAATGTGAGTTTTTATCGAACTTTAGAGACTCAAAAAGGGCACTAAGCCCTTTTTTATGTATATTAAGCGCTGTTAAGAACAAGTATAGCGTACTACATGGAGTGTGCTTGGGCGTGCTTCAAGTGACTCACGTGTTGCAAAGTTTTCACCTTGATGTAGGTCAGGTGTATTGCTTAAACCAAAAGTGGCACGAGTTTGACCAATTTGGCGTCCATATTCGGGAACATCTGCTGCAGTATTAGGAATTTCATTAATGCTTAAAATCGCCAATTTATAATTCTTTTGTGAACCTAAAACTTTTTGGCAAGCACGTTGTAATTTATTTTCATCGAGTTGCTGATTTTTACGAGCAGCAAGCGTATAAGCAAGGGTAGCACTCGATTCTGATTGATGTTCAATTTGATAGCCAACATTGCCATTGTACTGGCGAGGTGTGCTTTGACATGCAGATACTGCTAAAACGATACAGCTTAAGCCTAAAAGTTTATACGTATTTTTCATATAAAAAGTTCCTAACATTATTCTTGTTCTTAGTATGCCATACACAGGTGTAATTCACGATATTTCAATCGATCAAGTTTCGGCAAAAAAATTGATCAAACATAAAAAATGCCTTCATTCGAGAAGGCATTTTTTATGTTTAGCTTATTAACTTACACAGTCAATTTAAGCATCAATGATCGGTAATCATGCTGTGCTTTTTGGTGTCTTTCATAAAGATGTAAGTCAGTAGAGATAAGCCAATCATGAAGGTGATGTAGTAAAAGAAGTAGTTTTCATGTCCTGCATTTTTAAAGCTCAACGCCACAAGTTCTGCTGTACCACCAAAGATGGTATTAGCAATCGCATAAGGTAGGGCAACCCCTAATGCACGAATATGCGCTGGGAAGAGCTCTGCTTTAACTACTGCATTAATCGCAGTATAACCTGTCACAATCACCATACCACTCATACATAACATAAATGCGGTTGTTGGGCTGCTGGTTGAACCTAGACCATTGAAAATTGGAATTGTGAACAGTACGCCCAATACACCAAAAGTGATCATAATTGGTTTACGACCAATTTTATCAGACAGTGCGCCCACCACAGGTTGTAATAGCATGAAGACAAAGATTGCTGCTGTGGTGATCTCTGTTGCTGTGGTTTTCTCAAAACCTGAGGTGTTAACCAAGTATTTTTGTAAATACGTGGTAAAGGTGTTGAATGCCAGTGTTCCACCCGCTGTCAGCATAATCACAGTGAATGCTTGCTTTGGATATTTGGTAAATAAAGCAAGTGCGCTAGATTTAGGGCCACCATTTTTAGCCTGTTCTTGTGCATCTTTTGAAGATTGGGTTTCAACCAAACCACGACGAATCCAGAACACCACAATGGCAAGTACAGCGCCAATGAAGAAGGGAATACGCCAGCCCCATTCAGACAACTGTGCTTCGCTCATGGTGCGTTGTAAAATGATCAACACACACAGCGCCAAGAGCTGACCTGAAATGAGGGTCACATACTGAAAACTAGAGAAGAAACCACGATGGTTTTTGCCAGCCATTTCCGTTAAATAGGTTGCGCTTGAACCGTACTCTCCACCAACACTTAAACCTTGTAATAAACGGGCAAAGAGTAATAAGGCAGGTGCGAGCATACCCACACTGGCATAGGTCGGTGCACAGGCAATAATCAAAGATCCCACACACATTAAAGATACAGACAGGGTAAGACCTGATTTACGTCCTTTACGATCTGCATAAATGCCCATGATCCACGCGCCAATAGGACGCATCAGGAAGCCCAGTGCAAAGACGGCAGCAGCTTGTAACAGTTTTACCGTGTCATCCCCTTCAGGGAAAAACTGTGGCGCGAAATATAAGGTAAATGCGGCATAGACATACCAGTCATACCATTCAACTAAGTTGCCAGCTGAACCACCGAGAATCGATTTTAAGCGGGTCTTTTTATCGATGCTTACTGGAGCAGCTTGGGGAGATAGATCAGTCACAAAAATTTCCCAAGGAGAAGTTCGGAAAATACATCTTTTAACTTTTTAAGTAGAAAAAGTTAAAACAATATATTTTAAGATTAAACAAAAAATTCAGTTTCGTTATACGCCCCTTATCCTTGGACTTCATTCGACTTTAGTCTAAATGTTAGTATGATTTATATGCTGTTAAGTTTTTCTAATGAATATCTTTATTTTAATGGGAAATTATCATTTTACTTATTCAAAACAAACTCTTGTGATTTTTTAATATGTGAATAGTCAATTAAAATACAAGAGGTTATAGTGCTTTTTTATTTTATGGTGAATGTTGATTTATAGAAAAGAAAGTGTTTTTTAGCTTGGAAATTAGTCGATTTTTCACTGAATAGTCAAAATTAAAAATTAAATTGTAAAAATAGATGCGGTTATTAATTTATTTAGAGTAACGAATTTTCTCTGATTTGACTGGCTTTGGAATATGACAAGGTTGGATTTTGATGTTAAGTTTAGCGTGAAGAACAAAAATAACACAATAACTCAACGAGAGAGGTGGATATGCAAGACACAGATGCCATTTATGATATTGCCGTTGTGGGCGCGGGCATCAATGGGGTGGGCATTGCAAACGATGCTGTAGGGCGTGGTTTAAGTGTTTTTGTCTGTGAAAAAGATGATTTAGCCAGTCATACCTCGTCAGCCAGTAGCAAGCTCATTCATGGTGGATTGCGTTATCTCGAACAGAAAGAATTTCGTTTGGTGCGTGAAGCGTTATTAGAGCGTGAAGTACTGTTAAAAAAAGCCCCACATTTGATCCATCCTATGCGTTTTATTATGCCGCATTTACCGTATTTGCGCCCTGCATGGCTGATTCGTTCAGGCTTATTTATCTATGACTATTTGGCAAAACGAGAAACATTAGAGGGCTCGGAGCTTGTTCATTTTAATGTCGACAGCCCCTTAAAAGACACCATTAAACGTGGTTTCGAATATTCAGACTGTACTGTGGATGATGCGCGTTTGGTGGTGGTTAATGCAATTCAAGCGCATGAGCTGGGAGCCCAAATTCGGACACAAACACGATGTGTTTCTGCGGTTCAGCAGGAGGGTGTGTGGTGTCTAACCTTAGAGCATCAAAAACAACATTACCAAATTAAAGCTCGAACTTTGGTTAATGCAACGGGTGCATGGGTCACGGATTTTATTCAACAGCAACTGTCCAAAACCCCAAAGGCAGGCATTCGATTGGTTCAGGGCAGTCATATTATTGTGAAGCGTTTATACCCGGAACCGCATGCGTTTATTCTACAAAATGATGATCAACGCATTGTGTTTGTAATTCCTTATTTAGATGAATACAGCCTGATTGGTACCACGGACGTAGAGTTTGAAGGTGATGCAAATTATGTCCACATTACCGAGCAGGAAAAGGCTTATTTGATTGATGTGATTAATGACCATTTCAAGCTTCAATTACAGCCAGAAGATGTAATCTCAAGCTTTGCAGGCGTAAGGGCTTTGTATGATGATGCAAGTACACAAGCCTCTAAAGTGACACGTGATTATGTACTGGCGATGTCTAAACCTGTTGTGGATGAAGCACCATTGTTATCTGTTTATGGTGGAAAGTTAACGACTTATCGCAAGTTGGCGGAAGCGGCTTTGCTACAGCTGAAACGATATTTTCCACACATGAAAGCGGAATGGACGGCTGAGGCAAAACTCCCAGGTGCAGAAGGTTTTAGTTCAGTCGAGGTTTTATGTGCAGAGTTGATGCATGAAATCAAAGGGCTAGAGTCTCAAACAGCGCATCGTTGGGCAAACAGTTATGGTAGTCGAGTGTGGCATATGCTCGGTGAAATCAAAGATATACAAACTTTAGGGCAGTCTTTTGGCCATGGTTTGTATCAGCAAGAAGTGGATTATGTAGTGAAACGTGAGTGGGCCATCGGTAGTGAAGATATTTTAAAACGCCGGACTAAGCTGTATTTAAAATTTGATGCACTAGAAACCCAAGCTTTAGACCTCTACTTGCAGGATTTACACCTGCGTCGTCTGCAAGAGGATGCTGCATAGTATTGATTGTGTCAGGTTACATTTCATTCCGTTCTATTAAAAAAGCCGCTATTGCGGCTTTTTTAGATTTAAACTTTGATACCGCCGAGCTGTTTACAGTCTACAGGTGTCTTCCATTTTACAGCCGTTCCCCAAACGACTGGACGGACAATACGCCAAAGCGTTGGCTGGCATTGTAGTCAATGACGACGTAACACCGACTTGATTGTGCACGTTCAGCAAGACGCGGATAGAGTTCAACTACGCTGCCATAAGTGCTCTTGGCGACTTTGCTGAGCTTTTGATTTCAAAATTGAGTTGAATCGGAGGGGGCTTTGATCGAGTAAACATGAAGTGCTGGCTGAGTTGTTGCTACTTATTTTAGTCGCGATTGGCTGGATAAATTTTGTTGAGTTATAAAGTTTTAAAAGTATAAATAGATTAAAAAAAAGACCGCTTACGCGGTCTTTTTTTTTGCTTAATTTAAAGATTAAGCAGATTGCTTAACAGCATCTAAAAGTTCGTTTTGACGAGCTTTAAGTGCAGCTGGTAGGCGTTCACCAAGTTTATCGAATAGTTCAGTGTGGCTTTCAAGCTCTTTGATCCATTGATCTTTGTCTTGAGAAGTCACAAGGTCAAACTGAGCTTTAGTGAAGTCAGAACCTGTCCAGTTCAACTGTTCATACGTTGGAACTAAACCAATTGGTGTTTCAACTGCATCAGCACGGCCTTCACAACGGTCAATGATCCACTCAAGAACACGCATGTTTTGACCGAAACCAGGCCATACGAAGTTGCCTTCAGCATCACGACGGAACCAGTTCACGTTGTAGATACCCGGAAGTTTGTTGCCCGCAGCTTTAGCTTTTGCTGCTACTTCTTCACCAAGCTCTAACCAGTGAGAGAAGTAATCCGCCATGTTGTAACCCGCAAATGGAAGCATTGCGAATGGGTCACGACGAACAATACCTTGTTGACCAACAGCAGCAGCAGTTGTTTCAGAGCCCATAGTTGCAGCTTTGTAAACACCATCTACCCAGTCAAATGCTTCTGAAATTAGAGGCACTGTGTCTGCACGGCGACCACCAAAGATGAATGCTGAAATTGGAACACCAGCTGGATTTTCCCAGTCAGCATCAATAGAAGGACATTGACCTGCTGAAACAGTGAAGCGCGCATTTGGATGAGCCGCTTTTTCTGCGCCAGTGTGAGGTTGACCTTTCCAGTTAGTCAGGTTGGCAGGTGCTTCTTTAGTAAGACCTTCCCACCATACTTCACCGTTATCAGTTACCGCAACATTGGTATAAATCACGTCTTTGTGAAGTGTAGCCATACAGTTCGGGTTGGTCTTGGTATTTGTACCAGGCGCTACACCGAAGAAGCCTGCTTCTGGGTTGATTGCGTATAAGCGACCGTCTTCACCTGGTTTGATCCAAGCAATATCGTCACCTACAGTTTCAATTTTCCAACCTTCGTAGCCTGCTGGTGGAATCAACATCGCGAAGTTTGTTTTACCACAAGCAGACGGGAATGCCGCTGCGATGTAGTGTTTTTCGCCTTGAGGATTAGTCACACCAAGAATCAGCATGTGTTCTGCTAACCAACCTTGTTGACGACCCATAGAAGACGCAATACGTAAAGCTAAGCATTTTTTACCTAACAATGCGTTACCACCGTAACCAGAACCGTAAGACCAGATTTCACGTGTTTCTGGGTAATGCACGATGTATTTTTCAGGGTTGCAAGGCCATGCAACATCTTTTTCGCCATCAGCAAGCGGCGCACCAACAGTATGTACGCAAGGAATAAATTCACCGTCTGTACCAAGAACGTCATAAACAGCTTTACCCATGCGAGCCATTTTAGACATGCTAACTGCTACATATGGAGAGTCAGTTAATTCGATACCAATATGCGCAATATGAGAACCTAATGGGCCCATAGAGAACGGTACTACATATAAAGTACGACCTGCCATTGAACCGTCAAACAAACCATTTAGGCGAGCACGCATTTCAGCAGGCTCTTCCCAGTTGTTTGTTGCGCCTGCATCTTCTTGTTTTTCAGAGCAGATGTAAGTACGACCTTCAACACGAGCAACGTCAGAAGGATCAGAATTAGCAAGATAAGAACCAGGATGCGTTTCTTGGTTAAGCGCTTGCATTGTGCCGTTAGCGATCATCAAGTTGATATAACGTTGATATTCTTCTTCGCTGCCGTCACACCATTCAATTTTCGCTGGTTTTGTTAATTTTGCAATTTCTTCCACCCACGCAATAAGCTTAGGGTGACGAACGAATTCTGGTGCGTTCACTTGGGTCATGGTGAGGCCTATCTCAAATATGTACACGTTTGTACAAAGTACAATCTCAGCAATAAAATTTACTGCTGAGATGAAAAGATGAAAAAAAAGTGGCTGTATTAAAGCATAATTTGATAAAAAAAATAAGACCAAAGGCGTATCTAAATTATGAACAGTTCGATGGAGTTTCTTCATTTTAATTATTAAAAAACAATAGTTTGGTTGGATTTCTTGCTTTTATTTTGTGTATTTATTATATTTATGAGGATTATTCATTTAAGATATTAGTATTAAAATCATATGCTTGCATTTATTTTGTGATTGAGATTTATTATTGATTAAATAAATGGTAGTCATTTGAATTTTACATAACAAAACTGTTAAGTGTTGAATATTTGGACAAAAATAGAGCAATTACTTCAAATTTAGGTGCAAAATGTCAGAACAACTCAAACCTTTATCACTTATTTATAATAAAAAATCAGGTTTTCATGCTGCAAATAAAGATGAAGTGTATGAACAGTTGGTAGCCGATCTGAGTACTGCGGGTTTTGAAATACAGTCATTTGAGTTAAGTGAGTGCATGAACTTTGATCAGATGATGCAAGATATTTTACTACGTCATCGTCAAGCGGAGAATGTAGGGGTCGTGGTTGCTGCAGGTGGTGATGGAACTTTAAATGCAGTTGCATCTAAATTGATGGGAACGGATATTCCTATGGGGATCTTGCCTCTAGGTACATTTAACTATGTTGCGCGAGTGTTGAATATTCCGCTGGATTTATTAGACGCGGCCAAAGCCATTAGTGAAGGGCAGCCACGCTCTGTACATGTGGCACAGCTGAATCAACATATCTATTTGAACAATGCCAGTTTAGGACTTTATCCTTTATTTATTCAAAAAAGAGAACAGTTTAATAAGCATTTTGGGCGCTTTCCATTGCATGCGTATACCTCAGCATTGGATGTTCTCATCCGCGACCGTAAAGAGTTAAAACTTGAAGTAGAAGTCGATGGACAACGCTATCCAGTGAAAACGCCATTGATTTTCTTTGGCAATAACCAACTTCAACTGGCTGAAATGAAACTACGTATTGCCGAGGCGGCGGAAGCAGGCAAAGTGGCTGGCGTGGTAGTAGCAAAAAGTGATAAGCGGACTTTGTTCAAGACCTTATGGCAGCTGATTAAAGGCAATTTGGATCAGGCTTCCGATGTCTATAGCTTTGCAGCAGATGAAGTGATTGTTCATTCAAAGCGCAATAAGCTCACGGTTGCGGTAGATGGAGAAATTGTCACGATGACACCACCGCTGAAAATTACAGTACGTAAGCATGCGCTGAATGTCATGGTTCCCGCATGATTTTACATTTGTCGGATTTACATTTTGGAACCGAACGCGAAGTCTGTTTGCAGGCCATTCGTCAGTTATGTGAGGAACATCCTTTTGAAGCCGTAGTGGTCAGTGGGGACTTGACCCAACGTGCGCGGTTTATTCAGTTTTATGCTTGTCGGCAGTTTTTAGACAGTTTAAAGCTGCCGTATTTAGTGGTGCCGGGGAATCATGATATTCCGCTGTACCATGTGTGGAATCGTTTTTTCAGCCCTTTTGCACGTTATCAACTGTTTTTTGGGGGGATGGAAAACACGTTGGAAACTGAACACTTTTATGTCATTGGGGTGAATAGTATTCGTCGGCGTTACCACACGCGAGGGCATATTTCATTGAACCAAATTCAAGAGATTGACCTGAAGTTGCAGCAAGCACCTGCACACAAAATTAAATTGATCGCCGCACATCAGCCTTTTTATACTCCGCCAGACCATAGTCATGGTGTGAAAGACTGTCCAATGCTTGGTCGTATTGCGTTGGAGCAATGGAGCCAACATGGTTTAAATGGACTTTTACATGGGCATTTACACCACGCTGCCGTTTATGATTTAAATCAGATTTATCAACTTGGGGTATCTCATCCTGTGCTGGATATTCATGCGGGAACGGCGACATCTTATCGTTTACATGCGGGCTTGCCCAATAGCTTGAATATTATTTTGCCGAATGCTGATGTACAACATTTGAGCTTTAACGCTGCAACCAATCGCTTCGAGTTGATGTAGCGAAATACGTCAGATTGAATTGAGTGTCTAAACTTTGATGAGGTTTGCTTAAAAAGAGCGCAAAAATATAAAAATATTTTGTGTTTGCCCTTGAAGCGTTTTATTCCATCCCCACAAAAGTGTCATATCAAAATTTTGTTGATGACCTAGGAATAAGAAGTCATCTTCACATCGTAAACAATGGCATTTTGAAAATGTCTATGGAGCAAGAAATGAGCAAAATTCGTCCTTTACATGACAACGTTGTGATTCGCCGCGTAGAAAAGGAAACTAAAACTGCAGGTGGTTTAATTTTGAGTACTTCTGCTGCTGAACAGCCAGCTCAAGGTGAAATCATTGCAGTAGGTAATGGCAAAATTACAGACAATGGCGTTCGTGCTTTAGACGTAAAAGTGGGCGACAATGTACTGTTTGGTGCATATGCAGGCACTAAAGTTAAAGTTGAAGGCGAAGAACTTCTTGTGATGAAAGAGTCTGATATTTTAGCGGTTCTTGAAGGTTAATTCAGAACGTTCATTTGCTGTTTAAGCAATACAATTGATTAAAATTTAAGAATATTTGGAGTTTAGTATGTCAGCTAAAGACGTAAAATTTGGTGATTCAGCTCGTTCTAAAATGATTGCAGGCGTAAACGTGCTTGCAGATGCTGTAAAAGTAACTTTGGGTCCTAAAGGCCGTAACGTTGTGATCGACCGTTCTTTCGGCGCGCCGCACATCACTAAAGATGGCGTAACGGTTGCGAAAGAAATTTCTCTAAAAGACAAATTTGAGAACATGGGCGCTCAATTGGTTCGTGAAGTATCTTCTAAAACCAATGACATCGCGGGTGACGGTACAACAACTGCAACTGTACTAGCTCAAGCAATTTTAAATGAAGGCATCAAGTCTGTAACAGCGGGCATGAACCCAATGGACTTGAAACGCGGTATTGACCTGGCTGTTAAAGCATTGGTTGCTGAAATTAAAGCAACAGCAAAACCTGCTTCTGATACTAAAGCGATTGAACAAGTCGGTTCAATCTCTGCAAACTCTGACGAAACTGTAGGTAAACTCATTGCACAAGCAATGGAACGCGTAGGTAAAGAAGGCGTGATTACCGTTGAAGAAGGTTCAGGCTTTGAAGATGCTTTGGACGTTGTTGAAGGTATGCAGTTTGACCGTGGTTATATCAGCCCGTATTTTGCAAACAAACAAGATACATTAACGGCTGAACTTGAAAATCCGTTTATCTTGCTTGTTGACAAAAAAATCAGCAACATCCGTGAATTAATTACTGTACTTGAAGCTGTAGCTAAAACAGGTAAACCACTTTTAATCATCGCTGAAGATGTTGAAGGTGAGGCCTTAGCTACACTTGTTGTTAACAACATGCGCGGAATTATCAAAGTATGTGCGGTTAAAGCACCTGGTTTTGGTGACCGTCGTAAAGCAATGCTTCAAGATATCGCAATCTTGACTGGCGCGACTGTAATTTCTGAAGAAGTAGGCATGACTTTAGAACAAGCTTCTCTTCAAGACTTAGGTACTGCGCACAAAATCACTGTGTCTAAAGAGAATACTGTGATTGTTGACGGTGCTGGTGATGCAGCTCAAATTGCTGAACGTGTCACTCAAATTCGTGCGCAAATTGAAGAATCATCGTCTGAATACGACAAAGAAAAACTTCAAGAACGTGTTGCTAAATTGGCCGGCGGTGTAGCTGTGATCAAAATTGGTGCGGCGACTGAAGTAGAAATGAAAGAGAAGAAAGACCGTGTGGACGATGCGCTTCATGCAACACGTGCTGCGGTTGAAGAAGGTGTGGTTGCTGGTGGTGGTGTTGCACTGGTACGTGCTGCAGCTGCACTTGACGGCGTAAACGGTGCGAATGACGATCAAAACGTAGGTATCAACATTTTACGTCGTGCAATTGAAGCACCACTTCGTCAAATCGTTGCGAATGCGGGTGATGAACCTTCAGTTGTGATCAACGCTGTGAAAAATGGCGAAGGTAACTTTGGTTATAACGCTGCAACTTCTGAGTATGGCGATATGCTAGAAATGGGTATCCTTGACCCAGCGAAAGTAACGCGTTCTGCACTTGAGCATGCTGCATCTGTAGCTGGTTTAATGTTGACAACTGAATGTATGATTACTGATGTTCCAGAAGACAAGCCTGCAATGCCTGATATGGGCGGCATGGGTGGTATGGGCGGAATGATGTAATCTGCCTATATTTGATTTAAGTTATTGTAATTTAATATAATTAAAATCATATTAATTAAACTTACTCACAGTGTTACTCACATATGAGTTTGTTACAAAAAAGGTCACAAATTTTATTTGTGGCCTTTTTTTAATTTTATAGTTCTATGCGGCTTTGTTGCACAAACATTCAAAAGCTAAACTTCTTCCAAGTTATCTAAATTTAAGTGGCAACTTGGGTGTGAGGTCGACCTAAATCTGTAAATTTATTTAATACGGCCACACGTGCATGAATCTCATTGACTTGGCTTTGAAAGTTTCTCGCACGGAGTTTATCGCCTAATAATTTGATGCAATGCATCTTGGTTTCTATCAGACTTCTGCGATGATAGCCTGACCAATTTTTCCATATTGTTCTTCCTAAACGTTTAACTGTTCGAAGTAATTCATTTCGCTCTAGCGAGCTGGTCTTTGTATCTTTCCAAGGTTTCGCATTTTTTCTTGGCGGAATCACCGCATGTGCTTGTCGGTCTGCAATTACTTGACGGCATTGCTTGGTGTCATAAGCCCCATCAGTATAGACAGAGTCAATCTGCTCATCTTGTGGAATCTGATCGAGTAAATCACCAAGCACTTGTGAATCACTCACATTATTTGTAGTGAGTTGAATAGCGCGTATTTGAAGGGTTTCAGCATCTATACCAATATGAAGTTTACGCCATTGGCGACGATATTCAGGTTGGTGTTTCTTACGCTTCCATTCACCTTCGCCTAGAAACTTTAAGCCAGTAGAATCGACGAGTAGCTGGAGGCCATTACTGCTTTTTTGATAGTTAATTGCAATATCAATATGCTTTTGTCTTCTGCAGATGGTGGAATAGTCTGGTGCTGTCCAATCTAATCTACAAAGATGAATGAGACTTTGCACAAAGCCAGTGACCATGCGTAAAGAAAGATGAAATAAGGATTTGATCATTAAACAGCATTGGATGGCTGTATCTGAATAAGTTTGATTTCGACCATGTTTACCTTTGGGTTGAGCGTACCATTGAGTCTTGGGATCAAACCAAATTGAGAGATTTCCTCGATTTATTAATGCACTGTTATAAGAAGACCAATTGGTTGTACGATAGATTTTAGGTGTGGGCTTATTCATTTGAGAATTATATTGTGGA